>JAILRJ010000047.1:0-40201 GCA_024698285.1 Lachnospiraceae bacterium
TGATGATCGCATTCATTGGTGCAAAGCTTCCGAAATCCGCCATCAGAAAAACTATCGCAACTATTACGAACATCACGGCGTTTACCGTGATGGTCGTAATGCTTTCTTTATGATCGGGTGACAGATTAAGATACACGCACAGTGCGACCATGAGGAAAAAAACTATGGTCAGTATCCATTCATACCACTTTCTTCTAAACATATCTTATCTCCTTACGGGATCAGGCTTTGGCGCTCCTCTTCTTCATGAATACAAGGAACGCTATTACAAGTGCGATACCGACCGGCAGGGACAGCCATGTTATGCCGGCACCGTCAAACAGTCCCGCAAATATATAGCTGACAAATGAAATGGCTGCAACCGAAACTGCATACGGAAGCTGGGTCTCCACATGGTTGATGTGATTACAGTGCGCTCCTGCCGATGACATGATCGTTGTATCAGAGATCGGTGAACAGTGGTCACCGCAGACAGCTCCTGCAAGGCAGGCAGATATTCCGACAAAGAACAGTGAACTTGTCTCGGGGAAGATCGCCGAAACGATCGGGATCAGTATACCGAAAGTTCCCCAACTCGTACCTGTCGCAAACGATACAAGACATGCAACAACAAATACGATCGCCGGAAGAGCCCACTGAAGTCCCTGTGCGTTTGCCATCGCTGCACCGACAAATTCCTTTGCTCCGAGAGTATTTGTCATGTTCTTGAGTGCAGTTGCAAGAGTAAGGATCGTGATAGCGGGAACCATTGCCATGAATCCCTTGGGGATACATTCCATCGCCTCATGGAAAGTCATGACTCTGCGTATGAGCATGTATATCACTATCACTACAAGTGCCAGTATACTTCCCCAGGGAAGTCCGACATAAGCATCAGTTGATGAGAATGCTTCGATGATCCCGCCTTCTTCAATGGCAGAAAAACCGTTGAACAGAAGTCCCCATACACAGCACGCTATCAGAACAACAACAGGGATGATAAGATCGATAAGCTTTCCCTTTGATACAGATTCCGAAGGTCCGCCTTTTTTAAGTTCGAATTCTTCATCATCGGACAGCCCCAAGATACCGAGATCTCCGGTAAGATCTGCCTTATCTTCAAACTTCTTCATTTTTCCGTAATCAAATCCCAGGATCGTGATCGTGATGATGAACACAAATGTAAGTATCGAATAGAAATTGTAAGGGATCGCTCTTACAAACAGCTCGATACCCGAATACTTCTCACTTGTTACGCATCCGCTTACTGCAGCCGCCCATGATGAGATCGGTGCTATCATGCAGACCGGTGCCGCTGTCGCATCGATCAGGTAAGCAAGCTTTGCTCTGGAGATCTTTTTTGAATCAGTGATCGGAGACATTACGGATCCGACCGTGAGGCAGTTAAAGTAATCGTCTATGAATATCAAAACGCCGAGTGCAAATGTCGCAAGTGAAGCGCCGACTTTTGTCTTGATGTTCTTTGATGCCCAGTCACCGAATGCTCTCGATCCGCCGGATTTGTTAATAAGTGCAACTATAGTTCCGAGGATCACAAGGAAGATCAGTATTCCGGCATTTCCCGCAACAGCATCCGAAAGTCCCTCAACGGTCACCATGTTGAGCGTTCCGGTAAATGATACCTGTGAAGCCATAAGAGCTCCGAGTACCACTCCGACAAAAAGCGACGAATAGGCCTCCTTTGTCACAAGAGCAAGGATGATCGCCACAAGCGGCGGAATAAGCGCCCAGAATGATCCGGCAAATTCATAAGAACCTCCTCCTGCCGAATTGACAACACTGATGACAACAACCATCAATACGAAGATGATACCGGCAACTACCGCCGAATTCTTCTTTTCCATAACACATTCCTCCCTTTATTTCATAGCGAGTCTGAGACTCGTATTATGCAGTGAAAGTGCAAGACTCTCTATAAAAGTCCTGTGTTTTAAACCTGCGAAATAGTCCCCTCTGTAGGGCATGACTGCATATCCGTATGTCTGTACGCTGCTTCGAAGCGGCGCAAACAGGAACACTCTGTGATACTTTTTCCATTCGGCAGGATACATCTCTTCTTTTATGTTTATCTTCTTTTTATCTTCACCGTGATACAGATACATCTCATCGTCAAATCCGCATTTCTCCGAATCCGGGTCTTTGTCAAAGAATGTTGAGTTTAGGCTGAACGCAACATCTTCTATATCCAGATATTCCATGCTTTTTTTCAATGCCTCGGCGTAATCCTCCACGGAATTGCATTTAAACAGTAACTGTCTCGTATAGCTGTGACGACGTACTATCTCCAGTTCCCTTTTTGTCTTCTCGATCACTTCGTTGTAATCGATCCTAAGGTCTCTCGTCAGTTCACAGCCGCAGCTTTCGTTGTAATTGATGTAGCCCTCAACAAAACGGGTATCGAATTCCGTATTGCCTTCCATGGCTTCAAAAAGCGCATCCATCGATTCGTAACCGAGTGCTTTTCTGTTTCTGTTAACACTTGTTATGGAAGGGAAATATCTCTGTGCCTCTTCGATATTGTCAAAGCCGACGACCTTTATATAATCGGGGATCGATATCCCGTCGTTCTTTGCTTCTTCTACATATCCAAGAGCCATGTAATCGTTTGCACAGATCACGGTATCCGCCATTCCGACACCGAGATCCTTCCATTCCCTGTAGGCTTCCCTTCCGTCTGATTTCCAGAAATGTTTATGCAAAACTCTTTTCTTTTCGACTCTCATCCCGTGCTGCTTCAGGCAATCGCAAAACGCCCTGAACCTGTCGGCGGCTTCGGCATTGTCCTCGGGTCCTCCGAGATAGTTGAATATCCTGCAGTCGTGAATGGTGACCATATGCTCCACAAGCTGATACATGGAGCGATAATTATCAAGGCCGCAGAAAATGGCATTCTCGGCATGTGTATCAATACTTACGACCGGTTTGTTATGGCTGTGAAATTCGGAATTGAGCTCGTCAACGAACTTGACGGACTGAAGTGTCGAAAGAGCAATGAGCATCCCGTCGTAATTCTCAGGGTTAGGGAGCCTGTATATCTCACGGTCCTTGAGAGAATAGTCTGCTTCCATTGCAGTATCATAGGCATTAAAAATGTGCAGCTCGATATCCTCATCGCCGATCCTCTCAAGGACCCCGTCGATGATCGACCTGCTGTAATCGCCATCCCATGTGCTTGTTAACATCAAGATCTTTTTTGCCATATCGATCCTTTGTTTTACTCAAAAAAATCCGAATCGGGATCTTCGATAAAATCAAGATCGGCTTTTTTGATCCTTTTTTCTCTTCTCTTTTCGGGAGATCTCTTGATGATATCTCCGAGAAACTCCATCATGTTCCTCTTTTCGGGAAGTGCTACTTCATGAATGAGATTCATGACATAGTCTCCGTCCCAGAGGATGACGTTAAGCTTTGAGGCAAACTCCTGTGCCGTTTTTGTGAAAGCCTGATTTGTCATGACAACAGCGACCATGCTGTCGTAATAATCTTTTCCTGCATATGCTTCCTGAATGGCACGTATGCCAACGTTATCGGAATAGCATTTGCACTGTATCGCATAACTTATGCCGTCTTTGTCAGCAATGATGTCGACACCGAAATCGTGACTTGCAGGAGTGTTCTCCACATTCTCGAACCCCTTGGCTTCCAGAAGTTCCGAGCAGTACCTTTCGAACTCGGCACCTTCCATATCGTCAAATATCGCATCGTCACCGCTGTTCTGTTTCATGTACCAGATCCATACTGCCAGAAGGACAAGGACGACTATTCCGACTATGACTGTAATAATTGTTGCAGTAGTTCCCACTTCGTGGGCCCCTCCTATTGGTTTCTTTTTAGTTCCTGCAGTATCAACGGGCAGTATCAACGGGAGGCTCGCCCATTTCAAATCGCCTGACGGCGATTGGGCTCGCCGTGCAATAAGGCATCCTCCCACTTCGTGGGCCCCTCCTTATTGCATTTTGCGCGATCCGGCTTCGAATGACACGTGTGGTACGCTGTCGTCCGGACATGCTCAACCCAGGCACCCTTGCGGCACACAAAGACATCCGCTTAGTGCTGCTTCATTCCTGACCTGACACGGTTTACGGCGCTTTGTTGCGCAAGACCCAAATATCAACACACATCCTGCCGGGCGGCTGCCGCACAAAATCACCCTCTGCCGGATATCACCCCTGCTACAGCGGATTTCAGGTACAAGGAACCGCTACTTCCCCGGCTGCGCAATTTGTAGTATACAAAATGCCGTAAACATTGTCAATCACGGGGTTTTCCGCTATCCGGACTATTCGGTATCGCGTTTTCCCCCTTCATACTCTCCGCATATAAAATGCTTGGCCGACATAACGACAAGAACCACCCCGGCGATAACGAAAAGCGCCACGGCAGCCCACATTAACGGAGTTATCTCGTTTCCTGACGTGACGATCTGATAAGCCAGATACATAACGTATCCCCCCACTATAGCTCTGATCGCCAGCACTGCCTGAGTCGGGTAACTCTTGTCTTTTGGGGCAGCTTCCGTATTCTCTTCGGTCAATGCCACTTCCGTTTCCTTAACTTCCGTTTCGACCGATCCTTTTTCAGTATTATCCATGATCATCCTCTCCCGGGAATCTTTGATATTGTCATAATGATATCTTAACATGTTATAATAACATCGTAAAATACTACTTTTTGTGTGATCTTTGCGAGGAAATACTTATGGCAACGGAACAAGAGATCGAAGAAGTCATCAGGATGCTCGACAGCAAGACCGAAGAAGGCATCAGCAGGATCGGTGTTCACAGGGTGGAGACCGAACGTGAGGATTTCGTCAGAGACGTTCATCATCACGGACGATGTGACATAGGCAGTCCTTTTGCCGACGGAAGCGTCGGAAATTTCTGCGGATGATTTTTGCTTAAAGGATAAGGCTGTGCTTAACATTCAGGGACTGCAGAAAACCACATTACTTGATTTTCCCGGATGTGTTGCGGCAACCGTGTTCATGGGAGGCTGCAACATGCGATGTCCGTTTTGTCATAATATGAACATCGTTAACTCTTCCGGGCCCGGTTTGTTCACCGAAGAAGAAGTTCTTTCTTTTCTATCCTCAAGAAAAGGAATACTTGACGGTGTATGTATCACCGGAGGAGAGCCGACTCTATACAAAGAGTTGCCGTCCTTTATAGCCTCGATCAGGGAACTGGGATTTTCCGTCAAACTCGACACGAACGGGACCAACCCGCAGATGCTCGGATCACTTATAGAGGAGAGGCTTGTCGATTATGTGGCTATGGATATCAAATCATCTCTCTCCCGCTACGGCGTTGCATGCGGGGTTTTCGATATAAATCTCTCCCCGATAAAAGAAAGTATCGAAATATTAAAGTCCGGGAGCTGCAAATACGAATTCCGAACGACAGCCGTCGACAGATTCCTAAACGATGAGGTTATAAAAGATATAGCCGATCTGCTAAGCGGTGCCGACAGATATTTCCTTCAGGGTTACGTTGAATCGGAGTATGTTCCGGACAAATCCCTGGCAGGCGTTTCAAAAGAAAAACTCCTGCAATATCGGCAGGAGCTGTCTTTACATATCAAACAGGTTGAACTTCGGGGAATTGATTAATCGTTGCCGTCATCGGCATACTTCATGTAGTTGACTACCATGAGCGCGATCTTCAACGTAAGAGCATCGTCAAACACCCTGACATCAAGACCTGTTGCCTTCTGCAACTTCTCTATCCTGTATATGAGTGTGTTACGATGGATGAACAATTGTCTTGACGTTTCCGAAACATTCAGGCTGTTCTCAAAGAATTTGTTGACCGTGGTCAGCACTTCTTCGTCTATCTCTTCGGGAATATCTTCTCCGAATATCTCTTTTACAAACAGGCGACACAGTCCGACAGGAAGCTGATATATGAGTCTTCCGACTCCCAGATTACCGTATTCCATCGTTCTCTTTAGAGGATAGAATATCTTTCCGACATCAAGCGCCATCCTGGCCTCTTTGTAGGATTTGGATACGCCTTTGATGTCATCGGCAACGGATCCGTATGCGACTCTTACATCTTTCATTGCCTCGGAACCCGCCATATCAACGAGCATGCTCGCTGTTTCCGCAAGATCATCTTTGTTGTCGTCATCGAAAAGCGCCCTTATTACAACAACTCTGTCTTCATCAACGGCGGTAACGTAATCCCCGGCTTCAGTATAAAACAGTTCCCTTATCATATCGATAAGTCCGTTATCCCTGCCCCCCACGGGTTCAATGACATATACACAGCGCTTTTGAGCCGCCTCGATATGAAGCTTTTTGGCTCTGTTATAGATATCCACGAGCAGAAGATTATCAAGGAGGATATCCTGGAAGAACGAATTGCGGTCAACTTTATCCTTGTATGCCGCAATCAGATCGGTAAGGTGCGAAGCCGCCAAACGGGCACTTACGTATCCGCCCTCTCCCGGAGACGATATGAGTATATATGCCGTCTCGTTCTCATCGCAAATCCTGATGAAAAGCTGTCCGTCCGTCTCGCTTTCATCTTCGTTGCCGTTTGCAAACCGGAGTATATCATCCTTTTCGGGAAGCTTTGCGGACGATGTGCGGGTGATCTCTTTTCCGAGCGGATCCGTAACGATCATTTCCGCGGATCCTATCCGTCCCGCATCCTCTATACATTTGGCAATAACCTGGTCAGATATCATTTACCTGCACTCTCCTACGGTTTTGCTGTTCAATACATCCTGAGGTATTGTGAATTTGAAGACAGATCCTTTACCTATCTCGCTTTCCACCGAGATCCTTCCGTCAAGGATGTTCACGAGTCTCTTGCATATCAGAAGTCCGAGACCCGTTCCTTTAATACTGATATTCTTTGATTGACCGACTTTTCCGATGGACAGGAACAGCTTCTCGGCATCTTCTTTTCTGATACCTATACCTGTGTCACTTATTGTGAAAGTAACGTCTATCTTGTCGGGTGTTATCGTTCTGTAGGTTATATCCAGACCGACTCTGCCTTCGTGCGTGTACTTAACGGCATTCTCCAACAGATTATCAAGGATCTGTCTGATCTTTCCGAAATCTCCCTTAAGATAATTCGGAATTGAATCATCATAATTCACTTTAAATTCCAGGCCCTTACGTTCTATACCGGGACCCGCTTTCTTACAGCACCCGTCAACAAGCGCTGTCAGTTCGTATTCGTCAACGGAAAGCTCGGTATCGCCCGCTTCAAGTTTTGAGTAATCCTGGATCGAATTGAAAGATGTCATCATGGAGTTGATGGCTTCATTGATCCCGAGTACCTTTTCTCTTGTCTGCTGACTGTGATCCTCACTTAATATCTTGTCCGACAAAACGGTTATCGTGTCGACCGAATCCCTGACCTCGCGATAAACGAGCGTCATGAAATCCATCTGCTCTTTGGCCGCAAGCTTCTTAACACTCTCGATCTCCTCGTTCTTGAAGTGTTTGAACAGATATCCGACCATATAGATCGTACAGAACAGAAGGATAACGATACCTATAACAAGGATAGACAACCATATCCATAATGTGGATACCGTCGCATCCCATACGCTTGCCATTACCTCATTCTTAAGCTTTCCGGCAAAGAATATGACCGCAACTTCCCCGTTACTGTTCCTGTACGGAATATAATACCCGTAGTAGTTGTTACCCCCGAGATCCATACTTTCGCAGAAGATGGCTTCTCCCGTTTCGTACAGTCTCCTGTATACCTCGGCGTTCAGCTTTGTGCCGGCCATGTTTGTTCCCGACTCGTCATATACCGTCGTGTCTATTCTCGTATCGCCGAAGAAGAACGTACAGACAAGGCCGTTCTTTAAGAGCTCGTCTCCCATTGTCGCAAGCCTTCCCGACGCCTTATTATCTCCCTTGTATATCAGTCCGTCTTCTTTTTTGACATAGTCTCCGTCGCCGATAAGACTGTAGTTCCTTCCGAGTGCGAACGCAGCACTTCTGAGTTCTTTTTTGATCTCATCTTCGAGAATGCTCTTGATCCTGATATTTGCAAATATACAGAATGATACTCCCATCACGACAAGCGGGATCAAAGAAATGACAATGATCCTCAGGAACATGCTTCTCATGCTCTTGATTTCCTTGCCGACCTCTATAGTTTCCTGTGGTGTCAGTTTTGTGTTGCCGTCCATATCTTCTCCGACTTGTTCCTGATCCTGAGATTTTCAAAGAAATCCGTGAGTAAAACGCTGCACTCTTTGCCAAGTACATCCTTCGTTATCTGAACCTGATGATTGAATTCCTTCATATCCAAAAGGTTTATGACCGATCCCGCACATCCCGATTTGGGGCTCATACATCCTATCACGACTCTGTCGATCCTTGCCTGAACACAGGCTCCCGCACACATCTGGCACGGTTCCAGCGTCACATACATCGTACAACCTTCAAGCCGCCAGTCCTTCATAAACCTGCTGGCCTTCCTGATAGCCGTTATCTCCGCGTGACATAAAGTGTTCTTATCGGTATTCCTGCGGTTATAACCACGTCCGATGATCTTGCCTTCATAAACGATCACGCATCCTATCGGGACTTCGCCGAGCTCATATGCCTTCCTCGCCTGGGCAAGCGCCTTCTTCATATATCTCTCATCTTCCGTGTAAGCCATAGATATAATTTATCATTATTTATCGTCAAAAACAAGACAGCGGGCCCATTCGGACCCGCTGTAAAAATCATATAAGAACTCAATACTAGTTTGTGATGATCATCTCCGTATCCTTATCGAATACATGGATCTTCTCAACATCGAATGCGAACTTAACCGTATCACCCGGTCTTGCGGTAGTTCTGGGATCAACTCTTGCAGTGATCGGGAACTCTTCAAGATCAAAGTACAGGTAAACTTCCGCACCGAGAAGCTCGTAAACCTTAACTGTTGATTCGAATACGCTCTGAGGAGATGTCTCTATATACATTTCGGAATCATATACATCCTCGGGACGGATACCGAATGTAACAACCTTTCCGGCATAACCGCCGTCGATAAGCTTCTTGGACTTAGCCGGAGGAAGGGGAACCGACTTGCCTGCAAACTTAAGACTTGCAACATCACCTTCAACATCAACCGTAGCATTGATGAAATTCATCTGAGGGCTTCCCATGAATCCGGCAACAAAGAGGTTGCAAGGCTTGTCATAGAGGTTCTGAGGTGTATCAACCTGCTGGATGACACCGTCCTTCATAACGACGATCCTGGTACCGAGCGTCATAGCCTCTGTCTGGTCATGTGTAACGTAGATGATGGTGGTTCCGAGTCTCTGATGAAGCTTTGCGATCTCTATTCTCATCTGAACACGAAGCTTTGCATCAAGGTTTGAAAGAGGCTCGTCCATAAGGAATACCTTAGGATTACGAACGATAGCACGACCCATGGCAACACGCTGTCTCTGTCCACCGGAAAGAGCCTTCGGCTTACGATCAAGAAGAGCTGTCAGGTCAAGTATCTTGGCTGCTTCCTTAACCATCTTGTCTATTTCATCCTTGGGAACCTTACGAAGTTTAAGGCCGAATGCCATGTTGTCATATACCGACATATGAGGATACAGAGCGTAGTTCTGGAATACCATTGCGATATCTCTGTCCTTGGGCTCAACATCATTGACAACACGATCACCTATCTTGAGTTCACCCGAAGAGATCTCCTCAAGTCCTGCGATCATACGAAGAGTTGTTGATTTACCGCATCCGGAAGGACCAACGAAGATGATGAACTCCTGATCCGCTATCTCCAGGTTGAAATCTTTAACTGCCTGGAATCCGTTGGGATAAACTTTGCAAATGTTCTTAAGTGATAAACCTGCCATTTAATGTAACCTCCAATTGAATTATTTCGGCGTGATACGCCGTATTGATGTGATTATAACAAGACACCCCGGAAAATAAAATGCCAAGGTTGCCCAAAGATTTCTCCGATAGGTGTACAAATTATCTAAAACCTGTTCAATCCTCGTCGGAATCGATCGTTTTGGGCTTGCTTGATTCTTCGGCTTCCAGTTTGTCTTCATCCGTAGTCTCGGAGAAGAACGCAAGTTGGTTCTTGCCTCTCTTCTTGGCCTTATAGAGCGCAGTGTCCGCCGCCTTATACATACTCTCATAATCGCTTCCGTCACGAGGGTAGATAGCGGCACCGATACTGGCCGTGGGCGAATATTTGGTATATGTTCCTACCGTGAAGTCCTTGAAGAATCCTGCGACTCTTCCTGACTCACGCTCTATAACGTTATCATCCTTGAGATCTTTTAAGAAAATGATAAACTCATCACCACCCGTACGGCCGATGATATCCGTCACTCTGAACTCGGTCTTGATCCTCTTTCCGAGGGTAGCCAGAACTTCATCTCCGAACGCGTGACCCATTGTATCGTTGATCTTCTTGAAATTATCTATATCGAGTACGCACATCATACTCGTCTTGTCGCGGCCCTCTCCTTCAAGATACTCTTTGATCTTGTTCTCTGTGGATATCTTGTTGAGAAGCTCTGTAAGAAGATCGGTCTCCGCCTTGTTCTGGAGTTCCATACTCTCCTTCGTGAAGCTTACTCTGTTGATGATATAGAGGATTAAGATAAGTACGACAAAGATTCCGATGGAGACCACGACCTTCATTATCATGCTTCTGGTATCCTGATTCTCTTCATCGATACTTCTCGTGATCTGATTATCCTGAATGATAACCATGATACTGGCACCGATCTTCCCGATCGGCTGGTGGCATATGTAGCAGCTTACACCCTTGCCGTTATTGACATGGACCGTTCCGGCTCTTCCGGCCTCAACGCTCTGGAAGAATGTCGTCGCGCTGCCGTCTTCAAATGTGAGCTTTTCGGCTATATCCCTGAAATTGTCACCGATCTGGAACAGACCGGACTCCGTACCGTATACTTCTCCGACGATACCGTTTGAGTAAACAAGAGCATAACTGTATGCCGTCGAATCCATCTGTTTGGCGATCCTGTCTCCTTTATAGACAAGGATCAGATTACCTCTCCATTCACTCTCGGTTCTGATAGGCGCACTGATGAAAAGTACGGGTCTCTTTTTCTCGTCAAGACGCGATGCCGCTACGTCTTTCGTTCCGAGCAGAGCCTTGAATTCTTCGGAATTGTCGAGTTCGGCATACTCATTGCCGTACGAATCCACGGCACTCCTGTCGGCCCTTACGATATAAGCGTCAACAAGACCAAGATGATTGTCGAGCTGTTTTAGAATTTCAACCGCATCTTCGTCGGTGATATCCTTGTGAGTCATAAGGTAATCGGCTATCGCATCCGCCGATCCGACCGCACCGTCGAACAGACCATGGTAATAACCGGCAACGGATACCGCCTGCCTGCTGACTCTGTCAAGGGCTTTATCTTTGGAATTGGCCTTCATTATTTTGTTGTAATTGATAAGAGTGAACACCAGAAAGATCATGAGAATGATCGTGGGAATAGCCCACTGCACAGTCATGGAATTACTCTTATTCTTTTCAGCCTTCCCCATCTATACCCTCTTCTTTTGGCATGTACAGAATAAAGATCTTATTAAAGAATTTCGAATTAATATATGCCGTTGCCGAAAACATGATAAGCACCAGCAGTAAAAGCGCAGGTGAAAACCAGATAAGCGCAACGGGAATTGCCGTGATCAGTATCATCAAAAAAGTATACGGCAGGTGTCTGATGCTTAACAGAAAAGCGTTTTTGACCGTGTTTATTACCGTATTGTCAAACTGGGCCAAAAGCGGAAACACATATGTCAGTGTCATGCATAGTATGATCAGCATAACCCCTACGGCCACTATGACCACGTTGCTGACCGTTGTTGTCTTCAATATCTCGGCCATGTTACCGCCGTTTGCGATACGAAGATCCATGAACATCACAACACCGATTACCAGAATGACAAGCCAAATCACTGTAGCCTGAACAAAATTCTGCTTAAAGGACTTGAAATAGGACTTTGTAATATATCCTTCCTCGTCCTTGGCCATTTTCAGTGTTACGTAATAAAGTGCCGTGGTTGCCGCACCCGCGGTTATCACCGGAATACAGCAGAGTATGTATAAAAGATTCAGCCAGAACAGATCGGCCAGTCTGGATAAGAACGTAAAAACCGGTCCTTCAAAGTTGAAAATCTTATTCATAATTCAATCCTTCCGATGAAGTCATACCTTTTATGATTATAATTTAACAATATCAAAAAAGCAATCATTACAGTTCTATGCTCATCGGCGTATACCTTATACCATCCGTGATCTTCTCACGGTCCAGATCGGCAAATCCGAGCTTATGATAAAACCCTACCGCATACGGAGAAGAATTGACCGTCATGTCGGTAACGCCTTCTTCCCTCGCTTCCAGAAAAGCCGTCTTCAACAGAAGACTTGCTATCCCCTGATGATGAAACGAGGGTTCCACAAACAGAAGAGAAATGTGCCAGTGCTTGCGTATTCCAAGCACACCGATTATCACATCATTGTCGTCAAAGGCACCCCATGCACGGTATTCGCCCATAGCGAACATGTTACGGAGTTCATCGCCCTTCACGAATTCGTGAAAATTCTTCACACCGAGTGGGTCATACTCCGGAGCCTCATACACAAGAAACGTATCCCATGCGAGCTGCATCGCCATGTCCCACTCTTTTCTCTTTAACGGTCTGATCGTTACATCCATTATTTGAACAGGCCTTTGAAGAATCCCGCTATGCTGTTCCCGATATTTTTGGCGGTATTGGTGATCGCGTTCCCTATTACTTTCGTAAGTCCGAGATCTTCGACATTGACCTTGTTTATATCGAAAGTTCCGGCCTTGATATCGTCTTTGTATTTTGCGTAAATGTCATCGGCCTGCTCTGCGAGCACTTTGTAATCGATACCGAGAGCCTTTACTTTCATCATAAGATCAATGATCTGATTGATCTCATCATCCGACAGGGTAACGTTCTGATCTTTCATTCCCTTACGGATGGCTGCCTCGATCTCTTCTCTTGTGTTAAGATCGTTCGTTGCAACTACCGTCTTGATGTATGAGATCAGTTCTTCGGCTTCCTTATCGTCTCCTACCGCATCCACAAGCTGTCCCGTTGTAACAAGCTCATTAAGCGATGTATCAAGAGCTTTGCTGCTGACTTCCTCTCCGCTCATCTCCTCATATGCTTTGAGAGCACCGATAAGCGCAGCCGTTCCGGATATCGGTGAGGGAGCCGCAACCATGATGTCCGCATCCGTAACGCCGGCGGTGATAAGAGCATTTCTGTACATATTGGTCGTGCAGAAATTGATGTTGTTCGTTGTAACGACAACCCCGTGACCTGATTCGGCCGGTTTAACGAGTACCGATGAAAGTGATTTGGTTCCTATCAGAGCGGGTTCGATATACTTATCAAGTGAATCGTGTTCTTCTTTGTTGGTAGTCGTTACTATCTCATAGTCACCGAGATCCGCCTCGGATATTCCCATTGTTGTAAGAACCGATAACTTCTGCTCGGGTGTAAGATCCGCGCCGAGTGCCAGATATCCTTTTTTGTCGGTCTTTTTCTTCTCATCCTTTTCGGAATCCGATCCTCCGAACAGAGAATCAAGGATCGAGGCAAATCCTCCTTCATCCTTCGGAGCCTCCGTCGGAGTCGGTGTAGCGGTAGGTGTGGGTGTAGCCGTCGTTTCCTTATCCTTGACGGTTCCGTTTCCCGATTCGTCAAATGTGATCGTCTGCGTCGCTCCTACATTCACGCACATTCCGACAGTTAATGTTAATACCGTAATAAAGCTTACTATCCTTTTCATTATTATTTCCTCCCGTCTTCTTTTAACATATCACCGATCCGGACTCCATATCCTTCTCGGGTTTCATAAGTGCAAGGTTACCCTGCTCGTCTTCCGCACACAGAAGCATTCCCTCTGATTCGACCCCGGCAAGTTTTGCGGTCTTCAGGTTCAACAGCACCATGACCTTCTTGCCTATCATCTCCTCGGGTTTATAGTATGCCTTGATACCGGATACTATCTGCTTGACACTGTCACCGACCTTGACTTTCGAGCAGAGAAGTTTCTTTGACTTGGGCACTTCCTCGCAAGCTATGATCTCACCGACAACAAACTGCATCTTCGCAAAATCGTCGTATTCTATCTCTTCTTTGAGCTCAACATGTATGGGCGATGCTGTGCCGTTTTCATCCGTCGCACCGATACCGTTTTCTTTTTCATATTCCCTGCGCTGGTTCTCCCGGATCTTCTCGACCTCGGCCATGATATCGTCAAGGTTCAGTCTTGCGAACAATACTTCCGGCTTGTCGGTAACTTTGGTACCGCTCCTGTATATTCCGAACTCGGACAGGAATTCGAAATCGCGCTCGGTTCCGAAGAGCATCATCAGTATCCTGTCAGCCGTATCGGGCATGAAAGGCTTAAGCAGATTGGCACCGATGCATATACCCTCGACAAGATTATATAATACCTCGGAAAGTCTTGCCTTCTTATCCTCATCCTTGGCAAGAACCCACGGCTCTGTTTCGTCAATGTATTTGTTACAACGCCTGAACACGTTGAACACTTCGGTAAGTGCGTCGGACATATGCATACCGTCGATCTTGTCTTTGACTTTCGCCGCGGCAGATGTGCATACGGATTTCAGATCGTCATCGATCGACTCCGTTGCTCCCGTACTGCTGACAAATCCGTCAAAATACTTGTTGCTCATGGCGATCGTACGATTAACAAGATTACCGAGTATGTTTGCAAGATCGGAATTGTACCGTTCGGTCATGAGCTCCCACGTGATCGTTCCGTCATTATCGTAAGGCATCTCATGAAGCACATAATATCTTACGGCATCCACACCGAAGAGCCTGATAAGATCGTCGGCATATATAACGTTGCCGCGCGACTTACTCATTTTCTCCCCTCCCTGAAGAAGCCAGGGATGTCCGAACACCTGCTTCGGAAGAGGAAGATCAAGACTCATCAGGAATATCGGCCAGTATATCGTATGGAACCTGATTATGTCTTTTCCTATAAGATGAAGATCCGCCGGCCAAAGCTTCTTAAACTGCTCCGTTGAATTTCCGTCGGTATCGTATCCGATGCCGGTTATGTAGTTTGACAGCGCATCAAGCCAGACATAAACAACATGCTTGTCATCAAAATCAACCGGGATTCCCCACTTGAAAGATGTACGGGATACGCACAGATCCTGAAGACCCGGAAGAAGGAAATTGTTCATCATCTCATTCTTGCGGGATACCGGCTGAATAAAATCGGGATGCGTATTTATGTATTCTATCAGCCTGTCGGCATATTTACTCATCTTGAAAAAGTAAGCTTCCTCTTTTGCGGGCTTTACTTCCCTGCCGCAGTCCGGGCATTTACCGTCCACAAGCTGACTCTCCGTCCAGAACGATTCACAGGGCGTACAGTACATTCCTTCATACGATCCTTTATAGATGTCTCCTTTTTCATACATTTTTTTGAACATCTTCTGGACCTGGGTCTCATGATCCCTGTCGGTCGTCCTGATGAAGCGGTCATATCCTATATTGAGGCTGTCGCATATATTCTTTATCCCACCGGCAACTTCATCCACAAACTCCTTCGGGGTCTTGCCCGCTTCTTTTGCCTTGTCTTCTATCTTCTGGCCATGCTCGTCTGTTCCGGTCTGAAACCATACATCGCGTCCTTCCAGCTTTTTGAACCTTGCGAGCGCATCGGCCATAACGATCTCATAACTGTTTCCGATGTGCGGCTTTCCCGATGTATATGCGATCGCGGTTGTGATATAGTATTTTTCCTTATCCATGATCTTTACTCCTTTGATCCATTTTCTTCTATTTCAAGCAGCTGACGGTATACGTCTCTCTTGGACATTCCCCTGTCCGCAGCCACTTTCTTCATGGCTTCCTTACGATCAAGTCCTTCCGATTCGTATAACGCCATATGCTCATTTATATCTTTCCGCCTCCAGGCGTCGGCCTTCTCCTCATCCACCAGGCTCTGCGATCTGCCTTCAATGATAAGAACGTATTCGCCTTTCGGTTCCTTGTCTTTATAATAAACTGCGGCTTCCGCCATTCGCATTCGGATCGTCTGCTCGAACTTCTTCGTCAGTTCACGGCAAAGAGCTATTCGCCTGTCACCGAGCGTTTCATAAAGTTGCGCGAGCGTGGTCTTCAGATGATGCGGAGCCTCATACAGTATGATCGTTCTTGTTTCATCCTTGAGCTCTTCGAGTATCCTCTTGCGCTCTTTTTTGTCCGAAGGAAGAAACCCTTCAAATACAAATCTTCTTGAAGGCATTCCCGACATCGACAGTGCCGTTACAAGTGCGCAGGGACCCGGAAGCGATGTCACCCTTATCCCCGCGTTATGACACATATCGGCAAGCACTTCCCCCGGATCCGATATCGCGGGAGTGCCTGCATCCGTGATGAGTGCGACACTCTTTCCGTCAGCCATCTTGTCGATAAGTTCATTGGCCTTATCGTACTTATTATATTCATGATAACTTGTAAGAGGTACCTTTATCCCGAAATGATTAAGGAGCTTCAAACTGTTCCTTGTATCCTCGGCGGCAATGATGTCCACGCTTCTGAGCGTTTCAAGAACCCTTTCGGATATGTCCGAAAGATTTCCTATCGGTGTCGCGCAAAGATAAAGCATACCCTGTCCGGGTCTTTCATTCATGATCAGTATCCGTAAATATCATATATCTCTTTTGTGTAACAGTTCGGCGATTCATATACTATGAGGGGTCGCTCCACCGTCAGTCTTCGCCTTCCTCCGAGAAAAGCTTCTATCAGGACCATATTGGGTTCACGGTTGACATACGGATGTACAAGCTTCATCCTCTTGGGCTCCAATCCGTATTTGGTGAGCGTTTCAAATATCTCCGTCAGCCTGAACGGTCTGTGGATCAGAAACATCTTTCCTCCGGGCTTTAGCATTCTTGCGGTGATCCTTGCGACATCATCGAAGTTGCACAGTATCTCATGCCTTGCAATGGCCCTAGGGGAATCGGGATTCTTGATCCCGTGATTTTCTATCATATATGGCGGATTGCAGGTGACAACATCAAACTTACCGACCTGGAGATAATCCTCCGCATTCTTAATATCCGCACAGATGATGTTGATGCGGTCGTTAAGATCGTTTGCCGCAACACTTCTCTTGGCAAGATCGGCGACTTCCTTTTGTATCTCGATCCCGACGATCCTCTCAGCCTGTGTCTTGGCTGCCATGAGTATTGGGATTATACCGTTTCCGGTACAAAGGTCGAGGACGATCTCCCCGCGTTTTGCGTATGCATATCCCGACAACAGTACGGCATCCATTCCGAAACAGAACTTCTCCGTGTTCTGGATGATCTTGTATCCGCATCTTTCAAGATCGTCAATCCGTTCTCCTTCATTCAGTTCAATCGTCGTCCAGTTTGGATTTGCCATCGTTGCGCTCTAGTCTTTCAAGCTCTTCCAGTTCCCGTTCTTCTTCGATCTCCTCGCGGTTCTTCTGATTCTTATTGTCCTTATTCTTTCCGCGCTTTCCGCCTTTGCCGCCCTTCTCGTCATCGCGCTCCTTTTTGTGGCGCGGCTTGAACTTGAGTTCTCCGACAGAATATTCACGAAGTTCCTTTTCATCATCGATTTCAACAACAACCTTAACGAGCTGCTTAAGAACGTTGGTTTCCCTGACTTCGCCCTTCAGGCCGTCGGGTGTCGTCACCGAATCTCCGACTCTCGGAAGCTTCCTGTTAAGCTCCTCGTACACCTCGGCCTCATTTTGCAGACAGCACATGAGGCGTCCGCAGATTCCGGATATCTTTGTCGGATTAAGGGACAGGCTCTGCTCTTTTGCCATCTTGATCGATACCGGAGCAAAATCAGCAAGGTATGTATGACAGCACAACGGCCGTCCGCAGATTCCCATACCGCCGAGTATCTTGGTCTCATCTCTGACGCCCACCTGACGCAGTTCTATCCTCGTCCTGAACACTCCGGCCAGATCCTTTACAAGCTCACGAAAATCAACCCTTCCGTCTGCTGTGAAATAAAACAGCACTTTGTTGTTGTCGAAAGTGTACTCGGCATTTATGAGCTTCATCTCAAGACCATGTTTCAGGATCTTCTCCTGGCATACTTTGTAAGCATCTTTTTCCTTTTCACGGTTCCGCTTTTCACGCTCGTCATCGTCCTGAGTCGCTTTCCTTATAACATTCTTGAGGGGCTGCGTTATCTTGTTATCCTCAACTTCCATGTTGGGAAGGACAACGGTTCCGTATTCCACGCCTCTTGCCGTCTCGACGATAACGTGATCCGAACGTTTGAACTCGATATCCTTCGGTCCGAAATAATATATCTTTCCGGCCGTTCTGAATCTGACGCCTATTACTTTTGTCATTTTTAATTCTCCTTTATGGTAAGCAGCATTAATTCCATCGCGAGCGAAAAGTTCACGTTGGCTTTGAGTCGCTGCTTTGTCTTCTCCATTACTTTGAGTATCGTCTCGATCCCTTCGTACGAACTGTCCCCGGCTTCTTTGATAATGCTCTCCTTTTCGTCGGCAAACACTATCGCACTCTCATCCATGGTCGCCTTATACAGAAGTACATCTCTGTACCATATCATCATGATGTCGAGAAGATCGTTGACGCTTACTTTGTATTCCTCAAGTTTCTTAAGCGTTTCGATAAATCCGGAAGTGTCCATGCCTCTTATATGCTTAAGTACTCTTACCGTCTCTTCTCTTATCTCCTCGAAATCCTCACTTGTCGCAAGGCTTCTTGCTTTTCCGATGTTACCCCTCGCAAATGCGGTACATATGTCCGCCCGGTAGTCCGGCACCTTTATCTCTTTCATGAGATATTCCCTGACAACCTTGTCTTCAACCGGACGCATGTCAAGCTGTACGCACCTTGAAAGTACCGTGGAAAGGATCGCTCCTTTTGAAGTCGCAAGAAGTATTATGACCACATATTCGGGCGGCTCCTCGAGAGTTTTCAGGATCGCATTCTGTGCCTGAGGCGTCATCTTCTCGGCCTCGTTCATTATGTATATCTTCCACCTGCTCTGATAAGGTCTTATCTGAGCGTCGGAAACGATCTGTGTCCTCACATCGTCAACCGATATCGTATTCGGCTTTTCATGAGTCACGGTGATGATATCCGGATGATTGTGCGTTGCCGCCTGGATGCAGGCTTTGCACTTTCCGCACGGATCGATGCCGTTTACGGGATCTTCACATACAAGCGCGTTGGCAAATATCCTTGCGATGAATTCCTTGCCCTGCATGCTCTCGCCCGTGATCAGGTATGCCTGGCTGATCTTGCCCGACGTGATCGCGACGCGCAGGTGCTCTTTGATATGCTGTTGTCCGATTATATCGCTAAATGTATTATTCATATTTCCGATTCGTAGCCGGTCATGAGTAATTCCTTCCAAAACGCGTTTGCACTCCTTTCCACACGTCACGTTACTAGACTCGTGAAATACCTCGTCAAGTAACAACGTGCTCCAAAGGTTTTGGAAGAAATTCTCATGCCGTCTACTTATTTTCCGTAAATAAGTGAGTGATGTGTATAGTTTTCGAGGGAACTCATACACAGCGCGAACAAATCTAAGTCAGTATGTCCAACAGCAGCCCTCGGATCTCGCCGACTTTGGCGAGTATCGCGAGATGATCCTTCTCATCCTTCATAAGTTCCTGTGCAAGCTCGTCGAGCGTTTCGTCGACACGGCGGATTATCCCGTACACTCTGTGTCTGCCCTTGCGGTCAAGAAAATTCTCTCGCGAGAACTTGTGCGACCTGTTTACGATCTCATTCATGAACTCTTTGATCAGCGCACGGTAGCGTTTCATGTCCTTGACGTCCATATGCTTGGTTATCTTGTTACCCTGCATGGTGATGTCTTCATACATGAGCCCGAGACGCTCCTGAAGACCTTCCTCTTCGATGGCGCTCATGAGCGTGAACCGGAATGCATCATCACTCGGCCCGTTGACCTGATTCGTATCGGTCACCTGTGTCGGCGCGGTCACCTGATTGATTTTAATATCCATGTTTTGATCCTCTTGGCGCAATCATCAAGATCGTCATTCTCAAATCTCTCATCATCCGTGATGCCGAGTTCCTTTATCCGCTCTTCGCGAAAATCATTTGCATCCGACAGAAATCTCCTGCACATTTCCGCGTATCTTCCGTTTTCGGGAAGTCTCTCCCTGTTAAGAGCCCGCTGCAGTCTCTCCCCGTCATCAAGTTCTATGTATATCGGGATGACACGGTCTTTACCGTAATACTCCCTTGTTCCCGCAAATGACTCAAGCACTCCTATGGCGATATAATCATTTGTCTCAAGATCTATACCTCCGTCATCGGCGGTGAAATAATACCAGTCACCGTGAACGGTATGATAAACCTGTTCCTCTATGATCTTTCCGGCATCTTTTAATTTGCCGTATCCGTAGACATCCGTAAAATGATAACTGACGCCGTCTGCTTCTCCGTCCCTTATCGGTCTTGTCGTATAACGTATCACCGGCTTGAGACCGAGCTCTTTGTCATCTATGATCTTGTTGTAAATACTGTCCTTACCCGCACAGCTTTTGCCTACAAGGTAGAAGATCTTTCCCATAAAACCGCTATTTCCTTATCTTTCAGACCCGTTACTTCCAGGCCGTTTTCCAATGCTCTTAATAACTTATCCGCTGCCTCGCCCGAGATCACATCTCCCGGAACCGTAACCGGGATCCCCGGGGGGAACACCGATACGAAATCAGCTGCCGTTCTTCCTTCGGACAGTTCCACCGGAACGAATTCGACATTATCGGCAAAGACTGTTTCCGTTATCCTGTTATCAAAAGTTCTTACGCCGGGATCCTTGTCCGTCTCGACTTCATCAACCGGAACCGTCTGAAGATACTTTGCGATACGACTTCCGACGACACTGTCAAATATCCGTTTTACGAATCCCCGCGCCTTTGGAAGAACCTGCCTGTCACATAGCTTTTCATCAATATCCGAAAGTGCCTTTACCAGACAAGCGAACGCTTCATCCGTATCCGCGATCGATGTCATCAACAGCACATAAGTTTCCGCAGCCATCTCGGAGCATATACCGTATTGTTCGCGAAGAATATCCGACAATTCCTTTCCGTAATATGTTGATGTCATATCGCTTATGACTATCTTGCTCCTGTCATGATCGACCGATCCTTCAGCTGTCAGTTTATCTTTATTTAAAACACTCAGGCACTTAAAGTCCTTCGCTTTATCGTAGAAATCATCCAGCCTTTCAACATATCTTTTAAACAGCTCCGTTCCCTGCTGCTTTAACAGATCGGTCATGCTGTCGACGGATGCCATAAGTACATACGACGGACTTGATGTCATGAACACCGGAAGCATCTTCCTGATACGCTGCTTTGACGGGCAGTCCTTACTGATATGTATAAGGGCCGTCTGTGTCATTGCCGGAAGAGTCTTGTGAACGCTCGATATTACCACGTCCGCACCCGATGAGACTGCGTTCATCGGAAAATCACCCGACAGTCCGAAATGGGCTCCGTGTGCCGCATCGACTATGAGCACGGCTCCTTTTTTGTGACACGAATCCGCGATCGCGGTAATATCGCTTGTGATCCCTTCATATGTCGGACTCGTTATGACAACGGCGATCCTTTTTCCGTCTGCGGCATCCAGTGCTTTTTCCACGGATGCGACGCTGACTCCGCCGCTTATCTCGAAATACGATTCGGAACCCGGTTTTATTACATAAGGTTTGGCTCCGCTGATCATCAACGCATTGTATACCGAACGGTGACAATTTGATGCGATGATCAGGCTGTCGCCCGAAGTAACGGAACCCGTTATGGCGGCAAGTATTCCGCATGTCGATCCGTTTACCAGAAAATGTGTTTCATCCGAACCGAACAATTCCGCGGCACGGCTCTCGGCCTCTTCAATGATCCCGTGTGCATTGTGAAGATCATCGAAACCTTCCGTCTCCGTTATGTCTATACCGTATATCTGTCGAAGCAGATCGTCTCCTGCCAGATTCCTCTTGTGACCCGGCATATGAAACGGATATGCTCCGTTGTCGCGATTTTCTTTAAGTGAGTTGATCAGCAGCATCCGTATTCTCTTCACCGGATCCGTTATCTTCTTCGGATGTCTCTGCTTCGGATGACTCTACTTCAAAGACCACCTGATCCCTGTCCGGATCCGGATCCTGTACTTCTTCCTGTTCCTGTATTGTCGTAGTTTCCTCAGGTACGGAAACGGTCTCTTCCTGTTTTGTTTCGACAGTATAGTCACCGTTCCTGAAAGCTTTTACTTTCTTGTTAAACACTATGTGGGTGAATATATCGGACACTCCGGCAACAATGAGCGCGACTCCCAAAAGAATGAACAGAGTTCTCGGCTCCTGAGGTGTCAGATATAACATTACAAATCCCGCTGCCGATCCGATAATCGCAAAGATCATGACAACGAGCCACGCTTCCGTGATCTTCTTCATCTTTCTGTCGATCCTCTTCATATCGATGGAATGCTGAAGCTTGATCACTCCGTTTCCGATCAGGATGATTCCAGCGATCACGGAAAAATAGTCACCTATCGAGTCTTGATTCGTGAAGAACAGAAGTGCCGCAACAAGTGCCATAAGCCCGTACACAAGATCAAGGCGATAGTAGCCGACGGCCACATCTTTAATACAATATGACAGTATCGATATTATCCCGGCTATCGCAAATACGATCGAGAATACTTTGCAGATCATCGGAATGTCGATCTGTTTGTAAACGATAAAGACCGCACCGACAAGAACAAACAGGATGGCTATCAGATAATGATGCCATTTGAGTTGATCGTTTTCCTTTTTTTCCGTATCGTTCATCGTAGTTTCCTCCTTTTTTGAAAAGAATCCTACTCCCCAAAGCCTGCTATTGTATCATCCGTTATATTGTCCTCTATGATCACCCTTCCGTTTTCATCAAGCGATTCCCTGTAATTGTCGATAAGGTAATCGTATTTTCCGAGATTGATATTTATGACTTTTATTATTCTTTCACTATCAAAAAGAGGGCCCCTCGTGATCTCATCTATGATCTCATAGTATTCCTTGGCATCATCGTTTTTGATCGCCCCGGTTCCCCATTCATATCTGACAAGGTTCCTGTAACCGAGCGGAGCCTCACGCCACATATGTCCGATCCTCCAGCCCTTTTCTTTAACCGCAGGCAGATGCGCAAGATACGGATCGCCGAGCGCATACAGATCGTTCAGATACAGATCGTTGTTGTAATATTTCGTGATCCCGGGAACGCTCTCAAGTATGCCGCCCTTCATCCCGTTGTCCTTGAGCTCCTTAACACTCTCATCGTTCCAGGTGTTCTGAATGCACAGATCTCCTGTCTTGATAAGGGAGTAAATATTATTGAAAAGACTTGATGTCGTAAAGTATCCGGCTCTCTCATCCGAGATCGGAGACCCGAACGTTCTGCCGAACAGGAATTGATCCGTGATCACATGCGACGTTGCGGAAAATACAACCGCCGCAACCGCAAAACATACAAACGTTTTGTGAAAAGACGCTCCGCGGCCGAGTTCCGAGAATTCACGGTTTTTGATATCCATATAACAGATGAGCGATACGAGGAACATAAGCGTAAAGTGTCTTCCCATCATGAAGTCTCCGCCTATGAACAACAGATAGAATCCGTATATGACCGGTCCGATCATACATGCGATGTACTGACCCTTTTTGACCGAAAGCGCGGCAAGAAATACGAACAGCGGAACTATCAGAATTATCGGATCGCATATGGCGGCATTCAGATAATATCTGGCACCTCTTATCAGATAATCCCTCAGGGGAAAATTCGTTCCGAGCTTTGCATATGCGGTATTCGGGAACGGAAATCCGAAATAGAATGTCGCAAATATCTCCCACAAAACAAACGGAAGAAGTCCGAGAATACCGAGAAGCACAGCCTTTCCGAACGAGACCGCATCTCTTTTTGCAAGATATACATAGAGAGCCATCGGTGCAAAGATCAGGACCGCATCCATTCTCGTCATTGCAATAAGCGCTACGAGCACGGCAAGCTTGATCATGGACGATGCATCATATCGTTCGTGACTTAAATATATATTCACAAAAAGTGCCCCGAGGAAGAACAGCATGCTGTTCTCAAGGCCCGATGTCGTATAACTTACAAAACTGACGGATCCGAGAGTAACGATCAGACAGAATATTATCTGCTTCTTTGTCTTTGCAAACCCGCGCAGGAGTATGTTAAACGCAAGCGTGGAAAAGACGATGTTTATCAGAAGCGATACAAAGAACATGTCGCGTATGATAAAATAACCCGCCGCGATAACAAGTGTATATAGCGGACATGTGGATGCGCTCGAGCGCTGTCCGATGTTATATACAAATCCATTGCCGTCCACGAGATTCTTCGCCATGATATAGGCGTGATAACTGTCATCGCTCTGCCATGCAAGCAGTGTAATGACTCCGATAAAGATAAGAAGTGCGATAAACTTATATCTGTTTAATTCTTCACTGAAATGATCACGTATTCGATTCATCTATCAACCACCAATAAACTCCTCAGCCGATGTCATAGCCCGCTTCATTACAACATCGGAATTGTAATGCTGCCATTCGCCCCAGCGTCCGAGTCCGTATATATCTTTTGATGAAGTGTATTCGAGGAATCCCTTCATCAATTCCTGTTTGCCTATTGTATTAAGAGGATAAGCGTGTTCATTAACAAAATAAGTCTTTCCTGTCCGGTCTGCTTCGTCCGCATCGAATCTTGTCAGGTTAGTCTCCGTCCAGTATCCCTTTGATCCGGGACAGAAGTTATGACGTACCAGTATCCTGTGATACGCTTTGTCCGGATCCGGATAATATATCCAGTGTGCCTTTGTATCAAGGTTCTCGGACTCATACTGCGTTACTATCGAACTGTACTTAAGAGCATTGATATCCCCGATCAGTTCTTTCGGAAGACCGATATGATCATCTATGCTCTTCCATGGGATCGTAACGATTATCCTGTCAGCTTTGTATGTCCCGTTTACGATCCTGTTATCGTAATCCAGACTGACAACTTTCTCGTTATACCGGATCCTGTCACCGAGCGCATCCGCCATACGAAGGAACGCTTCCCCGTATCCGTATTTCTTCGGATAATAGAACTTCGCATGTCCGGGCTGTGTCCCGTACGGTCTGCGGTTGATACACGAAAGCTTTGTTTCCTCGTATGAAACATTCGGAAGTTTTTCGAGCCAATATGTTCCGAGACTGTCCAGATCCTCTCCGAACATCTTCCTGTTATACGGGAACATGTAATCTTCGGCTATCGCGCTTCCGAGCTTCCACTCGATCCAGTCCGTGAATCTTTCCGGCTTATCCGTTCCTTTGTTACAGCCGGCTGCTTCTATCGCATCGAGATATCTCTTCTGTTTTTCTTCGGGAAGCTGCCAGATGTTCGCCTCTATCGGACTTCCGATGATATCTCCGTAAAGGTCGATCCGCGAATCTCTTTCGTAGAGATCCCATTCGTCTTCAGGCAGAAAGCGGAATACATAGTCCGTGACTTTCGGATCCCTTACATCAAGAAAATGTCCGCCTCCCGTATCAAAAGGCTTTCCGTCAACATCCGTGCTTTGGCACAGGCCTCCGGCTCTTGGTCCTTCCTCGAGAACAAGAATTTCTGTTTCCCCATGCTCAAGAAGTGTATTTGCAAATGTCAGGCCGGCACATCCCGCACCCAGGATCAAATATTTCATAGTCTTTCTATTATACCATATATTATATTCAGAATCACGCGGGTTGCCCTATCCATACGCTCAGCCGTGATACACTCAAAAGGCCCGTGGTAGTTGAGACCCCCGGTACCGAGATTGGGACACGGAAGTCCCATATAGGACAGTCTCGCTCCGTCTGTGCCTCCTCTTATCGGAACCTCTTCCGGAACAAGCCCTTCTGCCGAGATCGCTTCTTTGGCTTCCTCGATAAGGAACATATGCGGTCTGATCTTCTCGGCCATGTTGTAATAACTGTCGGTTACGGTCAGATCTACCGTACCTTGTCCGTATTTGTCATTGATACTGTCGGCACACTTTTTCATCAGTGCCTTCATATCCTCAAACTTTTGTCTGTCATGATCCCTTATAATGTAGTGCATATTTGCGCTGTCACAACTGCCCTCGATATGCATCAGATGATAGAATCCCTCATATCCTTCCGTATGCTCGGGTCTTGATTTTTCCGGGATCATCGAATGAAGTTCATGTGCGACATTTATCGCGTTTATCATGACGTTCTTGGCGGTTCCGGGATGAACCGATACTCCGTTTATAACTATCTTTGCATCCGCCGCATTGAAGTTTTCGTATTCGATCGAGTTAACATCCCCTCCGTCAACCGTATATGCATAGTCTGCACCAAACTTTAAGACATCGAAATTATCGGCTCCTTCTCCGATCTCCTCATCGGGTGTGAAAGCCACGGCGATAGGTCCGTGAGGTTTTCCATCCTTTATCAGGATCTCGAGTGCCGTCATTATCTCACTTACTCCGGCTTTGTCATCCGCACCGAGAAGTGTCGTTCCGTCGCTTGTAATAAGTGTATCTCCTTTCATTTTCGAAAGGCTTGGAAAATCACATGCTTTCATGATTTTCCCGCAGGGGTAGGAAACATCTCCTCCGTCGTAATTCTCATGAATGACCGGTTTGATATTCTCTCCGCTGTATGCCGGGGATGTATCCATATGAGCGATCAGGCCGAGAACCTTTTTTTTCTCATATCCTTCCGTTGCATCAAGAAAACCGTACACGTAGCACTTATCGTCAAGCTCGGTCCTAAGCCCCATTTCCTCAAGTTCGGCTTTAAGCTTTTTCGCAAGATCGAACTCACCGGCAAAGCTCGGGTGTGTGCCGGAGGTCTCACTTGACTGTGTGTTGATCTTTATGTATTCAAGAAATCTTTCGTATGCTCTCATGCTGTTTCCTCGTTATCGTTCGCACATGTAAGTATTTCCTCAAAAACGCACTCTCGCCTTCACAAGGTTTTTTCGGAAACATTACATATGTGAACTGATCAGTTTACTGCCAACGGTTCGGATGATCAAGCGGGAGAAGCTCAATACCGTATCCTTCCATTCCGGGAAAATCTTTGATCATCTGATCCTCATCGTAAGGCTCGTCCTCGTAATCCTCGTCATAATCCTCTTCTATGACCTGTCCAGAGGCACTGGCACTACGTTTTTGAAGCTCTTTGTAAATAGGCTGCGTATACATGTCTCTAGGTGTCAGTTGTTCACCCGGGTTCCTTCGCCGTTTGTTCTCGCTTCTCTTCTTGTAATTGTATCTCTTGTTCTCGCTTCTCTTCTTGTATCGTTTGCGTTTCTTCATTCCGGCCCTTCGGGCACTCTTGATGAACCGCATTATGAGAGTGATGATAAGAATGATGCCGAACAGGATGCCTACGATCATGAACAGTTTCTTCACAACATCCGATACTGTCACGAATACCGTCTTGTGATTGGGAGTATATGTTTGGGGCTGTTCGTCGGAACCGTTTGTGATGATGTTGGCAAATTCAAACAGCTTGGCATCGTTTGTTGCATAATCAAGTGTCGTTCCGCCGACTCTGTTATCTCCGATGTAATAATCCAGTCTTGCAACCGCTCCCTCAATCCCGGGGTTATAATCCACCTTAACCTCCGCATCCTCAAAGTTCATTCCTTTGGGGATCACTATGCTGCCGTCTTTGTTAAGCGACAGAATATCTTTGGAACTTCCCATTATATCGAGCTTCGTATGGAAGAAATTGGCTGATCTGATATTGTATCTCGTTTCATTATCGGCAACATTCAGTTTCTGGAAACTGGCAAATCCGTAATCAAGCAGATCTTTTGTATCGGTGAACTGATACGGACTCTCGTCTTTCATGACAACACAGACGAGTTTCATGCCGTCCCTCTGGGCACACGTTACAAGAGTCTGTCTGGCATCAGTCGTAAATCCCGTCTTTCCTCCGATGATTCCGTCGTATGCATATTTTTTGCCCTGAATCATCTTGTGGTGATTTTCCTGGGGACGCTCCTCATCCGTCTTGTTCGTGGAAGGGATCACATGTTTTGCCGTTCCCGATATCATGCACAGGGTTTCGTTTGAAAAGAATGCCCTCGCGATCGTTGCAAGATCGAGAGCACTGACATAGTGATCCTTATCGGGCAGTCCGCTCGCATTAACGAAGTGAGTGTTGGTGCATCCCAGCTGAGCAGCTCTGTCGTTCATCATGCCTACAAAAGTATCGAGATCTCCCCCGACATGCTCGGCAAGCCCGTACGCCACCTCATTCGCGGATCCGAGAAGAAGTCCGTACAGGCATTCTTCAACGGTCAGCTGCTCACCTTTCATGATTCCGATTCTCGATGAACCCCATTCGGTATTGTCAATCGCCGAATCGGAAAACGTAACGACCTCATCCATCTGACAGTTTTCGACAACAAGAAGTGCCGTCATCAGTTTTGTCGTACTGGCGGGATAAAGCGGTTCGTTTATGTTTTTGGAATAAAGGATCGTGCCGGTATCCACTTCCATAAGGATCGCCGATTCGGTTCCGTTCGTCGGTCCTTTGGGCCATGTCGGAATGGAATTGGAATCTACGGGAAGTGATTTTCTCCCCTCCCACTGTGTGGCGTACTCCTCGGTCGGAAGCGTATCGACCGCATAAACACGAGCCGTCGGTGCTATGATCAGCGACACAGTAACAGCAAAATATGCGATTGTTTTTATGACTCTCCTAAATTTACGCATACAGAGTTATTTTACCATAAAGAAACCTTCCGAAAAAGAAAAAAGCCCGATAAAGCGGGCTTTTTCAAAATGTTCCCTGCGAGAATCGAACTCACAACTGGGGCTTAGGAGGCTCCTGTTATATCCATTTAACTAAGGGAACGCACACGACCGGGTCGTCTACACAAGTATACTAGAACCGTGGTTTATTTACAACCGTGATTATAGAATGATGTGATCACACTCTGATCTCACCCTGAAGCCAGATGTTTCCGCGAAATCTCCTTCCGACCTCGGGCTCTCCGAGAAGGTCTTTTTCGTTTATACAAAGAGTCAGGGCAATACCGTTACAGGAGAGATTGAATGCATACACTTTTTCCGACGAGAGGGAATTGGTTTCAAGCCTGTAATCCATTATCTCCGCAAGTATGGAATAGTGATCGCACTCGACTCCGTTGGGCATGAAGTACGAATCAACCAGAGAGAAGACATCATCTTTGAGGATTCGCTTGGATACGGCACTGTAAGTATCTATATCTTCGAGTGTCAGCTGCTCGATCGCTTCCTCGTCACCGTTCTTCGCTGCGATTATCCTTTTATTCCTGTCGGCGGAAGCCTTTCTGAGAAGCTCCTTCTGTTTGGGATCTTTTTTGATCGGGAGCATTATTGTTCCGCCAAGCGAGAGAGCGGAAAGATAAGTGGGAACTTTGGACCTTTCAAGTTCGCCGTTGCGCATGTTCTTCATAACACTCATACCGTTCTGAACATAGTAAATGAGCGTTGCTCCCATGCGGTAATCTTCACACAGTCCGGCAAAAGATTCTTTGTCCGCATGACGTTCAACACTTACCTCTTCGGTTGTGGAAACCTCGTCTCCCTGAACGAACGGGTAATAGAAATCCAGAGTAAGATTATTCGAATCATCATACTCACCGCGAAGCGTGATCCCGCAAGTAGGACAATAATTCCTGGAATATTCGACCAAAATACTGTCCCTTCCGGTCTCGATGAATTCCTTCCTGTTGGGACTTACTATCACATCATTTAAAAGGTCTCTGACCTGTTTTTTGTTTTCAATACCGGAAAATCCAACGGCACGTAAATACCTGTGCATCAGCTCTCCTTAACATGTTCTATAAATATATCGTCATTCTCCAGAAGGTCGATCATCTTATCTTCATCGTATGATTTTCCGAACCGGTCTTTGATAAGCTTTATCTTCGGACGGTCGGTAAAATGCTCGTTCTGTTCGATCACGACCGCTTCGTCTCCTTTGTTCGTGACAACAGTCGTTCCGACGGGATACGCCGCGATGAACTCGAGGAAATAATCAACGATCCTTCCTTCAAACAATTTGTCTTTGCCGCTGCGGATATACTCAAGTGCCTGTCTGACATTTCCGCGTTTTGTTCCGATGCCGCAAAGAATATCATCAAAGGCATCGGCTATGGCAACTATCCTTACACTCATCGGAGTAACGACCTGGCGGAACGGGAATCCGGTATGGTCAAGTCGTTCATGATGAAGCAATATGATCTTCTTGGATTCGTTGCTCATCCATGTTTCTTTTTCCACCGATGAAAAACCGTACAGTGTATGTTTTCTGTATTCAAACAATGATTCGGGGTCGAATTCTTTTTCTACATCGATATCCTGATAGGGCGTTGACAGGTAACGAAGTCCCATGTCATGAAGAAGGCTTCCGACACCTATGTCATATACTTCCCACTGGGACAGGTTCATCTTCAGTGCGGTCAGTATCGATAAAGATGCAACCATAACGCTGTGATCGTAGAGATCCGCATTTCTCTCACGGATATCGTAGACTCTGTCCACAACCTCTTCCCTGGAGAACATATCCTCAACGATCTCATTCGCTGTCTCGGAGATTTCCTTGATCCCGTTGTCATATGTTACATACTGTTCCATGACGTTGCGCATCTTTCTGGAGCAGTCGGCCTTAAGCTGTTCCCTTATGACTTTCTTTTCCTTGGGGGACAATACTGTCGGCTCGAATATGACAACTTCTTTTATGTCAGCGGAAACCAGAGCCTCTATATGTTTCATATACAGGCATGTTCCTTCGTAAAACAATGTTTGATTGTCATCAAGCTTTACCGGCTTTGCAAGATACTCTCCGCCCGTAAGCTCACTTACCGCTATTGTTTTCATGTCATTATCCGGACATCAGGACTCCGTCTGCTTCGCAGACACCTCATGTCATTTTTAGACATCAGGACTCCGTCTGCTCCGCAGACACCTCATGTCATGTCATAAACATACGGTTCTGCCGAAAGTGCGAGAGTGAGAGCTTTCTTTTCCTCGTCTCCCAGAGATATCGCACATTCACCGTTAACAATTTCTTTTGTATAAACGTAACATCCTTCACTTGAATGGATCGAATTGATTATGAATCCTGTTTCGTTATCATTAAGAAGTGCTACCGAAAACGAAAGCTTTCCGCCCATTTCCTTGAATGCGTCATATTTGACGATACCGACTCTCTGGTATGTTTCCCTGAGATTCTCGATTATCTTTCTGATGTCTTTTTTACTTTTTTCCGTTGTGGCTTTGAGCTGACCGATGTCGTTAAAAAGTGTTCCGATCTCTTCTTCAAGGCTTTCCGCTTTTCTGCCTTTCATGAACATCTGATAACTGACATTAAGCTGATTGTATCTGACCAGAAGAAATATCAGAAGTACAAGAAGTATCACTATCAGAAAAAACATGATAATGATAGGTACTCCGGGATCCGATATGCCTATGCTGTCAAGTATTCCGTAATTCATCCGTTCAATCCTCTCCAAATACGGTGCTTATCCGAGCAGAAGATCCATGATCTTCTGAAGGTCATCCTGATTGTAAAAATCTATCTCTATCTTACCCATTTTATCACCTTTTGCGGTGATTGTGACTTTTGTTCCGAGACTGGCCTTAAGTTTCTCTTCTATATCATGATACAGGGCTTCCTGTTTCTCGTTTTTCTTCTTGATGATCTTGGGCTTATTCCTGTCTTTTACTATCTTTTCGATGTCTCTTACCGAAAGCTTTTCATCCATTACGCGCTGGGCAAGTTCATACTGCTCATCGGAATTATCTATTGAAAGCAGTGCTCTGGCATGTCCCGCAGAGATAAGATCTTCCACGATCATATCCTGAACGGAATCCGAAAGCTTCAGAAGTCTCATTGTATTGGTAATAGCCGTTCTGCTTTTTGATACCCTTTCGGCCAATTCATCCTGTTTATAATTATACTTATCGATAAGATCTTTGTAGGCCTTTGCTTCTTCTATCGGATTCAGATCCGTTCTCTGGATATTTTCTATGAGAGAGATCTCCGCAATCTGCTTCTCGGTATAGTCTCTTATGATGACGGGAACTTCTTTGAGACCTGCCATCTTTGCAGCTCTCCATCTTCTCTCGCCGGCAACTATCTCATAATAATCTCCGCGATTAACAACAAGTATAGGGAACAATACTCCGTGAAGTTTTATCGAATCGGACAGTTCCTGAAGTTCGTCCTCATCAAATTTCTTACGGGGCTGATTACGATTGGGTTCAACCTTTGTGATCTTAACAACCTGATCCGGGCTGGCTGCTTTGACATTTTCCGTAGCCGGTGCTTTGTCGTTAACAAGCACTCCCTTCGGGATCAGTGTATCAAGTCCTTTTCCAAGTCCCTTTCTTGCTGCCATTATGTTCCTCCTTAATATGTTCAGTTCCTGTTTTTCTTAATTAGTTCTTTTGCCAGATCCATATAGCTCTTGGCTCCGATGGATCTGGGGTCATAATCCGTTATGGGTTCTCCAAAACTGGGTGCTTCGGCCAGTCTTATATTTCTCGGGATGACCGTTTCAAATACATACTGGGAAAGATTTTCCTTAACGTTATTGACTACCTGCTGAGACAGATTCGTTCTGCTGTCATACATCGTGAATACAACACCTTCGATGTTCAGATCCGGATTCAGTCTTTCTCTTACAAGGTTGATCGTATATATAAGCTGACTGATACCTTCGAGTGCATAATACTCACACTGGATCGGAACAAGTACGGTTGATGATGCAACCATTGCGTTAACCGTTAAAGTGTTAAGCGACGGAGGGCAGTCTATTATTATATAGTCAAAATCATTTATGACCCAGTCGACTTCTTCCTTTAATATGAATTCCTTTTTCTCGGTTCCGATCAGTTCTATATCCGCTCCGGCCAGATTAACATTCGACGGAATGACCGACAGATTTGGTCTGACGTCTTTTATGATACAGTCCTTTACGGAGCAGTCACCGAGCATGAGTTCATACACCGTATTCTCTGCATTGTTCTTATCAATTCCGAAACCGCTTGTGGCATTTCCCTGTGGATCGCAATCTATAAGAAGAGTTTTCTTCCCCTGTTTTGCAAGTGCTGCCGAAAGGTTGATGGCGGTCGTTGTCTTACCTACTCCGCCCTTTTGATTTGCTATGGATATGATCTTTCCCATTACATGACTCCCGAAATTGTCCTTTGATATTTGTACGTGTTCGATTATCGCACAGACAATATTCTTTTTCAATTAAGACATTTGAATTATTTTGGTTTTATTTTTGTGAAATATTTTGTTTCACGTGGACCTATCCAAGATATCGTCTTCGGATGTTTCACGTGAAACATCATCTTGTGGTCGGATAATTATGTGACAAATGTTTCACGTGAAACATTTGTTGAAATGAAGATTATGAATATGCTCTTATCAGATCTTTAAGATCGGTAACAATATTCTTTATCTCAAGTTTAGCCCTGATCCCGTCATTGCTCATGATCTTTCCGCAAAACTCAACCTTATGACAAACCCTCTCAACCTCATCAACCGGAACGCCGTTTGATGTAACCGAAGATGCCGGAGTATAATCAGGTTCCTCATTGGGTTCGTTCTCTTCCGCAAGATTCATATCTTCCCTGATACGTTCATTAGCTTCTTTGAAAAGAGAAGCAACGGGATCAGCTTTGTCCTCGATGATCTCATCGGAAGCATCGGATTCCTCATCAAGAAATGCAAACGGATTACGACTCTTGATCACAGTAACACTGTCATCCTCTGATTCCTCTTTAAGATCTCCTCGAAGAAGAGAAAGGACCTTACCGATCATCTCGGTCTTTCCGGAATAATACCTGAGTTGCTTATCGGCATCTTTCTTTTCTCTTTCAAGCTGTTTCTTCTCGGACTCAAGAGCCTTGATCCTATCGGATGTTCCAGTGGAAATATTTCTCGGAGAAAAAACACGAAAATCAACATCCTCATTTCTTCTCGATACGGTTATCTGTTGATCCAGTTCATCAATCTTCATCGCATGCTCATTTGAGATCTCGGAAAGTCTTGCTTCTTCAACAGAAAATTCCTGCTCAAGTTTAACAAGGATATCACATGCTTCAATTAAATCTTTACTCGTCATATCATTCTCCTATAAAGGATCCTTTGAAGGTGTTCCTGCTTTTCTCGGAAATCTCTTATCAGTCTTTTTACACTTAGAGATAAAACATAATGATCTGTCATAATCCGTATAAGGGATGGAATACTTTTCTACCCGATCAAGCTTTCCTCCCAAAACATCTATGGCATTTCCGGCAGAAGATAATTCCTCATCAATGTTTCCGCTTTTATATGAAACAAACATTCCTGATTCTCTAACAAACGGCAAACAATATTCGGATAAAACCGAAAGATTTGCAACAGCTCTTGAAGTGACGACGTCAAACATCTCTCTGTACTTTTTATCAAACGCAAGATCCTCCGCCCGACCGTGTACGGTTATTATAACATCAAGTTCAAGTTCAGATACAAGTTCATCAAGAAATCTGATCCTCTTATTGAGCGAATCGGCTAGAACAACTTGGCAGTCGGGGCATATGATCTTGATCGGAACACCGGGAAAACCGGCACCGGTTCCTATATCAATGATCCTCTTCCCGGAAAGATCATAAAAATACACAAGAGCCAAACTATCTGCAAAATGCTTGATAAATACATCTTCCTTTTCGGTTATGGAAGTAAGATTCATCTTCGCGTTCCACTTCAAAAGAAGATCATAATATCTTTCAAACAAATCCTTCTGTTTGTCACTGATATCTATATTCCATTCTGACAGAATCCTTAAAAAGATATCCATTATCAGTCGATCACTTTCCGAGATAAACAAGAAGAACGGAAATATCCGCGGGACTTACTCCGGATATCCTCGATGCCTGGCCGATGGAAACCGGTTTATACATATCAAGCTTAGATGCAGCTTCAAGTCTTAAACCTTTTATCTTGGAATAATCTATATCTTCGGACAGTTTCTTGGCTTCGAGTTTCTTGAATGCTTCAACCTGCTTTTTTTGCCTGTCGATATATCCTTCATATTTGATATTGATGTTGACCTGTTCCTTCACATCATCCGGAAGGACCGGTCTATTCTCATCGATAGGAGCGATAAGATCATAATCCAATTCAGGTCTGCAGATCAATTCTGACAAAGGCGTTCCGGATTTTAACAGCGAACTGTCCATTGACTTAAGCAGATTCTGAACCTTGGTATTATTTCCGACATACGTCGTCTTAAGTCTTTCTATCTCTTCACCGATAAGAGCTTCTTTCTTATCAAGAGCTTTTATCTGTTCCTCACTTATCAGACCGACTTCATATCCTTTCCTGCGAAGACGGATATCGGCATTGTCCTGACGAAGGAGGAGTCTGTATTCTGCACGCGATGTCATCATCCTGTAAGGTTCATGAGTTTCCTTTGTAACAAGATCATCGATAAGGACACCGATATATCCTTCGGACCTGTCAATAATAAGCATATCACGTCCGAGGCAATACATCGCAGCATTGATACCGGCAACCAGTCCCTGTGCACCCGCCTCTTCATATCCGCTGCTTCCGTTAAACTGTCCTCCGGCAAACAAACCTTTTATCTTTTTAAACTCAAGCGAATGTTTAAGCTGGATAGGATTAATGCAATCATATTCAATGGCATAAGCATTTCTCACGATCTTACAATTCTCAAGTCCGGGAACTGTTCTGTACATTGCGATCTGAACATCCTCCGGAAGAGAAGATGACATACCCGAAATATACATTTCATTTGTATGAAGACCTTCAGGTTCAACAAAAAGCTGATGCCTTTTCTTTTCGGCAAACCTTACTACTTTATCTTCTATGGACGGACAATATCTCGGTCCGGTACCTTCGATCACACCGGCATATATCGGAGATCTGTCAAGATTATCTCTGATGATCTTATGCGTTTCTTCATTCGTATATGTCAGATAACAACTGACCTGATCTTTTTTGATCGACTCGGGATCTGTGGAAAAAGAAAAAGGAACGATTTTCTCATCACCCTTTTGTTCTTCCATCTTGGAAAAATCAATGGAACGCTTATCGATCCTGGCCGGAGTTCCGGTCTTAAATCTGAACATCTCTATTCCGTTATCGATAAGACTCTGAGTAAGATGATTTGCAGCCATGAGTCCGTTAGGTCCGGTATATGTGATAGCTTCACCGCACAGACATCTTGCACGAAGATACGTTCCGGTACAAAGAACAACCGCTTTGGAATAATAAGTCCCACCGGTATAGATCTTAACTCCTTTGACGCATCCTTCTTCAACGATAAGTTCACAGACTTCCGCCTGTTTAATCGTAAGATGATCCTGATTCTCCAGAACCTGACGCATCGTCATGGAGTAATCCGCTTTATCGGCCTGCGCACGAAGCGAATGGACTGCCGGGCCCTTGGAAACATTAAGCATTTTTGACTGTATAAAAGTCTTATCGATATTCTTACCCATTTCTCCTCCAAGAGCATCTATCTCTCTAACAAGATGGCCCTTGGAACTGCCTCCGATATTGGGATTGCAGGGCATAAGCGCTATGGAATTAACACTGACGGTAAATACAATTGTGTCAAGTCCGAGTCTTGCACATGCAAGTGCCGCTTCACAACCTGCATGACCGGCCCCGACAACTATAACATCGTATTTTTCCGTAAAAGTGGTCTCTATCATATTGACTCCATTAGTCAAAAATCATTTTCCCATACAGAATTTGGAGAAGATCTCTTCAATTACATCATCATCAACCTGTTGCCCTATGATAAGACCAAGTGATTCATAGGCTGCGGTAAGGTCGATGGAATAGAAATCCTCAGGCATATTCTCGGTGATACTTTTCGCAACACACAAAAGCGAACCGATAGCATTATTCAGTGCATCTTTCTGACGTGCGTTTGAAATAAATATCTCATCATTGTATTTAAGATATCCTTTTGAATATTCATTTACAATATATTCTTTAAGCTCATCAATGCCGGTTTCATCCTTTGCGGATATCATGATCACGGGATTATTTGTATAGCAAGCGATCTCTTCGGGTCCTATGATACTTCCGAGATCACTCTTATTCAAAAGGATAATACATTTTCTGTTATTCTTTTTAATGAAAGAGAGGATCTCTTCATCCTCGGAAGATATTGTTTCCGAAGAATCCATGACCATAATTACAAGATCGGCATCTTCGGCAATCTCCATCGCCTTTTTTACACCAATCTGTTCAACAATATCCTCAGACTGTCTTATTCCGGCGGTATCGATCACATGAAGAAGAACACCGTTTATATTGATCTTTTCTTCAATTGCATCTCTCGTGGTCCCGGCTATCTCAGTCACGATCGCACGTTCGGATCCGACAAGGATATTCAGAAGGGATGATTTTCCGACATTCGGTTTACCGAGTATTACCGTTCTGACGCCTTCTGACAGGATTCTTCCGTCATCAAAACTGTCCGAAAGTTTCTCAAGTTCCCGAAGTATGCCAAGAAGCTTTACCGACAGCTTTTCCGGATATCCCGTAAGATCAAAGTGTTCCGGATCATCAACCGCCGACTCAATAAACGCGGTTTCATACAGAATATCTTCCCTGATACCGGTTATCTTCTTATATAAAGAACCCCTCAACTGTTTGACAGAGTTCTTTAATGCCAGATCGTTTTGGGAAGATATAACATCCATGACCGCTTCCGCTTCAGACAGATCGATCTTTCCGTTCAGAAAAGCCCTTTTTGTGAATTCACCGGGTTGCGCGGGTCTGGCCCCAAAACGAATACACAGTTCGAGGATCTTCTTCATCATAAGGATTCCGCCGTGACATTGAATCTCAACGGTATTCTCACCTGTATAACTGAACGGTTTTACAAATATGAGAAGGATAACCTCATCAAGCACGGTATCATTATCGTGAACGTATCCGTAATAAGCTCTCTTATTTTCATATTCCGTAAGAGGTTTTCCGTTTTTTTTGTGAAAAAGGGAGGATGCAATTGAAAATGCATCCTCTCCGCTGATCCTGATTATTCCGATACCGGATGGTGTCATCCCCGTAGCAATTGCTGCTATAGTATCTGTATTCATATTATTTTAACGGTGTGATTATTACTTTACGGTAAGGATCTTCGCCTTCGGAATGAGTTGTAACATATTTGTCATTCTGAAGAGCCGAATGTATGATCCTTCTTTCATAAGGATTCATGGGTTCAAGCGATACCGAATTCTTTGTTCTCTTTGCCTTATATGCAAGGTTCTTGGCAAGATTCTCAAGAGTCTCCCTGCGTCTTGACCTGTAATTCTCGGTATCAACCTTAACCCTTATATATTCTTTGCGTCCTTTATTCACTACAATGCTCGTAAGATACTGAAGCGAATCAAGAGTCTGTCCTCTCTTTCCGATAAGAACACCCATATCATCTCCGGAAAGTTCGATGTTCATCTCGTTTTCAACGGTATCAACCGCAATATTCACATTCATGTTCATCGCTTCAAACACTTTTCCGAGAAATTCCTTAGGATCCGCTGCGGGTGTTGAAGAATCGGAAGTTGATGATGATGCTTCTTCTTTTACTTCCTTCTTTGTCTCAGGAGCCTTGGGTGCTTCCTCTTTGGGAGCATTCGGATCGAATACCCTGGCCTTGATAACTGCGGGCTTTGCGGCAAATCCGAATATTCCCGCCGTACCTTTCTCAATCACTTCATATTCAAGGCGATCACTTGTGATCGTAAACTTCTGACATGCCTCGGTTATGGCATCATCAACTGTTTTACCTGTAAATTCAATGTATTCCATATCTTCCTCCGATTACTTGTTATTCTTTTCGTTATACATCTTGACCATATTTGCCTTTGCAGCAAGACTTCCGGGTTTAACACCCTTATTGTAGAATTCCGTGGATTTCTTGAGAGCTTCTTCTCTTTCAGCATCCGAAAGAGTGGAAGTATGGCTCTTTTCCGTAAGAGTCTTTGTAGACATCCTTGCCGCCGAATTGAGTGCAGCACCTGTAACACCGCTCTTTTTCTCAATCTTCTTTTCAAGCTTTTCGGTATTCTTTGCAACTATCGCATCGATATCCATCTTATCGATATGCTTATTGATGAATATCTGCTGAATACTTCTTATCACCGCACCTGCTATCCAGTAGATACCCATACCTATCGGAAGCGAGAATACAAATACAAGTGACATAAGAGGCATCATGATGTTCATGGATTTCATCGATGCCGCCATTGCATTGGATTTGTCATCATCCGAAGGAGCCGCCTGAGGCATGAGCTTTGTATTGATCCACTGCGTCAGTGCCGACAGAACGGGGATCAAAACAGCTGCGATCGCAAGAAGTTTTGAACCTGTTCCGAAGAATCCGTCAGTAATGTAGTACTTCGGAGAGTTGGCGATATTAAGACCGAGGAAATTGTTGTAAGTATCGATAAGACCTTTACTTATAACATTTCCGGCACTGTCAAGAGTACTTATTATCTTCTGGCCGTTATACTGAAGGTCTGACAGACCGTAATGATTTGCCAGATTGAGCATATCGGAAGACGATACCTTATTGAGAACATCAATGATACCGTTTGTGATATCCGTACCTTCAAGATTTTTACTGTACTGGGATACTGCCGATGCAACGCTTTTGAGCTCATCGGCATTTGCATTGATAATGTATTGCCCGCCGTCCTGACTGACTATCTTCTCGGCAAGAACTCTGAAAGTGTTTCCTACCTCGGTAACATAAGCGGGAATGGAGTAGATTACACGATAAAGTGCAAACAGAATAGGCATCTGTATGATCAGCTGAACACAACTTCCGGAAGGAGATACACCGTATTTTTTATAAACGGCCTGTGTCTCTTCATTCATCGCGGCCATTGATGCCTGATCTTTTTTTCCTTTATATTTTGCCTGGATCGCCTGGATCTCCGGATTCATCTTAGCCGAAAGCTTTGAAAACTTCTGCTGTTTGATCGTAAGAGGCGTGAGCAAAAGATAAATGACAATAGTAAACAGTATGATGGCAAGCGCTGCATT
>JAILRJ010000078.1:0-3237 GCA_024698285.1 Lachnospiraceae bacterium
ATGTTCTCCGTAGCAGTCTGCGTCTGACCGGCCAGATTCGATATCTCCGTAGCGACAACCGCGAATCCTCTTCCGGCTTCACCCGCACGTGCCGCCTCTATCGAAGCATTAAGCGCCAGAAGACTCGTCTGCGAAGCTACGTTCTGGATCAGCTCGACTATCGACTGCATCTTTGTCGTAGCGTCCTTGAGCTGATCGACTTCCTTCATAACTTCCGTTCCGGCCGTTTCGGACACCTGAACCTGTTTCATGAGCTTGCCGATATTCTCCCGACCTTCACGGCATGCCTCATCCGTAAAGGTGACATTCTCGCTGATGTTACCGGCTGCTTCCGTAACCTGATCGATCTGGTTCTGTATTTCCTCAGTCTTGTACAGCTGATTCTGAATCGATTCCGCCGTCTCTCCCGTTCCGGTCTGAATCTCCTGCATCGCCGCAAGCGTTTCCTCGCTCGATGCGGCAAGATTTGTTATCTTATCGGAAACCGCCGCAACATCATCAATGATGCCTCCCGATACTTCCATTATCTCGTCAAGCATATGTGTCGTCTTGTCGCCGGCAGCATGTATCTCACTCATTCTCTCGTTATTGATCGTTGTTATGACCTTATTTACAACGATGGAGAATGCCGAGCAGATTATCATTATGAGGACCTCGATCTCAAGATCGGCAACGGCTCCGCCCTCCCAGTTTCTGAAGCCGGCATACTTGATCGCATGTATGATCGCAATGATCGAAACTCCCACACCGCTTGTTACAGACAGTCTGAAGTCATTGAACATCGAAACCATGATAACGGTCGGAAGCGCATATACGAAAACAAGTACCGTGTTTGTTGAGATCATACACAGGATCAGATAGAACACTCCGTAACCTACCGCGATTATATGCTTGATCAGCGGCGAGTCATTGTTGGCTTTGTAAACTGCCCATCCCAGTATCATTGGAAGCAGGTCAAAGATTTCGATCGGCAGGAACAGTCCCCACCCGGCTTCGCCCTTTGCAAACTGAACGATGTAGGCAACACTGATGATTCCCGTCAACACCGTGAACAGGATCAATGCGGTCTTGTTAACATATGCCTCTTGTGATCTTTCTCTTTCCATCAGTTCCTCCTTTTCCCATTCAAAGCATATACGGAGGGTACAGACGTACGTAATACGTCTCCTCCATTACATACGGTGAAACATACGGATCTATAACATAGTATTTGCCGTTTATATTGATTCGGGCCCACTGCTGTTTCCACTTATTCTCGTTAACGTGTTCATAAGGAATGCACAAAATGTTAAGACACAGTCCCACCGCACGTGTGGCACCGGCGCAATCGGCTCCGTAAGGTATCCTGTAACCGTTTGCATCTTTATCCATGTTTCCGAACACCCCGCACGGATCGTTATAATGCTCACCCTTCGTTTTGTATTTGACTCCGGGATAGGTATTTACCCTGTCATACAGTTTCTGGGCGACGATACCGAGTTGAGCATACATGTTAAGCGGAGCGGCCTGTTTGGCAGGTTTGCAGACTTTATGGTATGCCTCGTCATATGCGTTATAGAACTGCGCCTCATTACATCCCTTTCTGAGGCTCTTTCTCTGACACAGAATAGCCTTCGGCACAAAATCACCTATCGCAAGAGCATCCATGTTATTAAGATAATACATGGACGGGATACGTCTCTCGAATATGCCGTAATTGATGTAGTGATCGAGCAGTTTGTGTGCGTTGTACCCGTACTTGGCCTTAAGATCCGGATAGTAATTCGCATAAAAATCCGTATCAAGCCTTCTGCCGCCCTGCAGGTAGAATATCTCGGCATGAACCTGTGATGGCATTACCGGTACGATAAGTGCGGTGACCAGAACGATCAACATTATCCTTTTTAAGATTCCGAGCTTTCCCTTCATCATCTTCCCCTGACGTTTTTATTCTTATATTCCCTGAACGTATATTCCACGGAAAAATACGTGAACTCCTCCGATTCCGCGACCATTGTCCAATCATCGTCCTTATCGAGATCCGGGAAGAAAGCGTCAGACTCGTAAGCCTGATCTATCTTCGTGATGATCGCTGTGTCGCAGTACGGAACAAAGCGTTTATAGACGCTTTCACCGCCTATTATATATATATCGTCAGAATCATAGTCTTTCAACAGGTCAAAAAGTTCTTCTTCGCTGTGAGCTATGATGGCATCACCCGCTTTATAATCCTTATCATGCGTGAGGATTATGTTTGTCCTGTTCTTTAACGGAAGTCCGTTCGGAAACGTCTCAAGCGTCTTGCGCCCGAGAACTATGACCTTTCCGGTCGTCTCGTTTCGGAACATCTTCTGATCGTTCGGGATCGATACAAGAAGCTTTCCCTTGAAACCGATCGCCCAATTCTTATCTACCGCTGCTATACATTTCATGATTCAAATCCCCAGATCAAACTTCAGTTGCGGGTTCTTCTCCTTGATCTCTTCCCTCGGATATCCCTCAACCTTAAAATCATCGACTTCAAGTTCCCAGAATGATTTTCGCTCAGGGAGCGTGATCATCGGAGAACACTCAATACTCTTGCGTGAGAGCATTTCCTTCGCCTGCTCGGTGTGGCGGTCATATACCTGCACGTTTGCCACAAACCACGTAAACCTTCCCGGAACGTAGCCGAGATGGTTTGCGATCGCGATCAGAAACGCCGTGTACTGAAGCTGGTTGATACAGCCAGCGGTCAGGTAATCGGAACTTCTCTGGAACAGACACATATCCAATGTAGGAAGGAGGGCCCCGTCTGCGTCCACATATCTTACATTCCACACCGTCTGATACGCGCACGGCTTGAGTCCGTGTCTGGCCTTAAAATCATCCTCCTGCCACATATTGATGATATGGCGTCTTCCGTCGGGATCGTTCTTTATATCATTTATCAGGTTCTCGGTAAGGTTCCACTTTTTAACCGTCGCACCGTAGCACTGCCCGATCGTACGGTCACCGATATCCCACTCATCCCACCACGTGATATTGTATTTGTCGCGCAGAAGGTCGAGATCGTTGGACATATCGCGGTATATCCACAAAAGCTCACCTATCGCGGACTTGATGGCGATCGGACGAAGCGTTATGAACGGCGATTCGCCTTTCGCAAGATCGTATGTACAGCTCACGTGATTGATCGAGAGCGTATGCGCGGGAGTCCCGTCGGAATAATGCGGGCGCGGGTTAACGTCAAGCGAACCCTCGCTCATGATCCTCTCA
>JAILRJ010000057.1:0-59556 GCA_024698285.1 Lachnospiraceae bacterium
CTTGCAGCTCAGGTTGTTAAGATGGTTGGTCAGATCCTTAAGGGCGAGACAGTTGAAGTTAACGATACAGAGACATATGACAATGGTAAGGGCGTTGTTCCTTCATACCTTTGCGAGCCTGTATTTGCTGATATCAACAACTACAAAGAGCTTCTTATCGACAGCGGTTACTACACAGAGGCAGATCTTCAGTAATCTTGGCCTACAAGTAACACAGATCAATACAACAGGCGGGTATAACCCGCCTGTTTGTTAAGTAAGGTATAGTTCATAATAATGGATTTCTTAGGAGGGATACATTTTGGCTAAAGTTATTCTCGAAATGAAAAATATAACCAAAACCTTCCCCGGTGTAAAGGCACTCGATAATGTAAATTTACAGGTTGAGGAAGGCGAGATCCATGCGCTGGTCGGAGAGAACGGTGCAGGGAAATCGACCCTTATGAATGTACTTTCCGGAATATATCCGTACGGTACATACGAGGGAGACATCATCTATAACGGTGAAGTCTGTAAGTTCAATAAGATCAAGGATTCCGAAGAAAAAGGAATCGTTATCATTCATCAGGAGCTGGCTCTTATCCCCTATATGTCGATAGGCGAAAATATGTTCCTCGGAAATGAGAGAGGAAAAGCAGCGGCGATCGACTGGAACGAGACATACGGTGAAGCTGACAAGTTTCTTAAAATGGTCGGACTTTCAGACAGCTCCAGAACACTTGTCAAGGAACTTGGTACAGGTAAGCAGCAGCTTGTCGAGATAGCAAAGGCACTTGCCAAGCACGCAAAGCTCCTTATCCTTGATGAGCCCACATCGTCTCTTAACGAGAAAGACTCAAGAGCACTTCTCGATCTGCTTCTTCGTTTCAAAAAAGAGAACGGGTTAACATCGATCATCATATCTCATAAGCTTAACGAGGTTTCTTATGTTGCCGATAAGATCACGGTTGTGCGTGACGGTTCAACTATCGAAACACTCGATAAAGCTACAACGGAGATTTCAGAAGATAGAATCATAAAGGGCATGGTAGGCCGTGAGATCACCGACCGTTTCCCTAAGAGAACGGACGTTACGATCGGCGATACGATGCTCGAAGTAAAGAACTGGAATGTTTACCATCCGCTTTACCCCGAGAAGAAGGTTGTTGATAACGTATCCTTCTATGTAAGAAAGGGTGAGGTTGTAGGTATCTACGGTCTGATGGGAGCCGGACGTACGGAACTAGCCATGAGTATATTCGGTAAGTCATACGGAACAGGCATTTCGGGTGTAATGGCACTTAACGGCAAGGGAGTTAATCTCAAGAACGCCAAGGAAGCCATCAAGAACAAGATCGCTTACGTTACTGAAGACCGTAAGGGTAACGGCCTTGTACTTAACAACCCCATCAAGATCAACACAACGCTTGCAAATCTTGATGCAGTCAGTGAAAAGAGCATCATCGACAAAGATAAAGAGTACCAGGTTGCGGTTGAGTACAAAGATAAGCTTCGTACCAAGACGCCTTCCGTAGAGCAGAATGTCGGCAATCTTTCCGGTGGTAACCAGCAGAAGGTCCTTCTTGCAAAATGGATGTTCGCAGAGCCTGATGTACTCCTGCTGGACGAGCCTACCCGTGGTATCGACGTAGGTGCCAAGTACGAGATCTACTGTATCATCAATGATCTTGTTAAATCAGGCAAATCGGTTGTAATGATCTCTTCTGAACTTCCCGAGACCATCGGTATGAGTGACAGGATCTATGTCATGAATGAAGGAAGGTTTGTCGGAGAACTTAAGCAGGAAGAAGCAAGCCAGGAATCCATCATGGCTTGTATCATGAGATCGGGAAGGGGTGAGTAACGATGGCAAATACGAATGTTTCAGCAGTAATTAAAAAATATGCAATGGCGATCGTTCTTGTTCTTGTTCTGCTCCTGTTCTATTTTCTGACAGACGGAAGGATCCTGTATCCTCAGAACATAAACAACCTTTTATCCCAGAACGCATACGTTTTTGTTCTTGCAACAGGTATGCTGCTCTGTATTCTTACAGGTGGTAACATCGACCTTGCAGTAGGTTCTGTTGTATGTTTTGTCGGCGCAGTTGGCGGTGTTGTTCTTGACAAGAACATGAACTTTGTAATCGCATTCATAATCATGATGCTTATCGGTCTTGCGATAGGTATGTGGCAGGGATTCTGGATCGCGTTTGTGAACGTGCCGCCTTTCATTGCAACACTGGCAGGTATGTACGCTTTCAGGGGACTGTCAAACGTTGTACTTGGAGGACAGGCCATTAATCTGTCCAAGATGGACGGTTTTCTGATGACATTCGGTGGCGGTGCCGACTGTTATATACCCGATCTTGTTTCCGGGTCATCGATCAATATGACGTGTATGATCGCAGGTATCATCGGAGTGGCGATCTTCATCATTATGACGGTTTACGGCCGCATCAATACCAAAAAGCGTGGATACGAGACAGCTCCTCTTATAGGTGATATTGTAAAGATGATCATTATTTCCATTGTTGTTCTGTATCTTACTTATAAGCTTGCTTCATATCAGGGTATCCCGACATCGCTTATCTGGGTACTTCTGGTTGTAATTTCATTCGGATATGTTACACAGAAGACGGTCATAGGCCGTGACCTGTATGCTGTCGGCGGTAACAAGAAGGCGGCGCAGCTTTCGGGTGTAAGCATCAAGAAGGTATATTTCTTCGCATATTCGTTCATGGGACTTCTTTCGGGTCTTGCAGGAACTCTTACAATTGCAAGAGCAGCATCAGCTCAGCCCACATACGGACAGGGTTACGAAATGGATGCAATCGGTGCCTGCTTCATAGGTGGTGCCAGCGCATACGGCGGTATCGGTACGGTTCCCGGTGTTATCATCGGTGCCCTTCTTATGGGTGTCATCAACCAGGGTATGTCGATATGCAGTGTTGACGCAAACCTTCAGAAGGTCGTCAAGGGTCTGGTTCTTCTCGGAGCCGTTATCTTTGACGTAGTGTCCAAAAAAGAGAAAAAATAACACAGAAAGGATATAGAAATGGAAAAAGTAGGTAAGATATTTAAAGAACATACTATGCAGATCATTCTGTTCCTCGTTGTTATTTTTTTCGCTATCACAACAAAAGGACAGATCCTATCTGCAATGAATTTCGAAGCTCTTATCACACAGAACGCCTATGTATTCATTCTTGCAACAGGTATGTTCATGTGTATGCTTATCAAAGGTAACATTGACCTGTCGGTCGGAGCAACGGTATGTCTTGTTGATGCGATCGGCGCATATATGATGATCAACATGGGTGTTTCCGTTCCTGTTGCGATGATCGCAATGGTTCTGATCGGATGCATCATCGGTGCGGTTCTCGGATGGCTTATAGCTTATCTTAACATTCCGCCCTGGATCGCAACGCTCGGAGGATTCCTTGCATTCAGAGGACTGGGAACAAAGATCGTTGCAACCGCATCATCAACATCTTCAATCTCAGTCAATGATATGAAGGGTTTTACCAACCTCTTCATCAGCCATGTCCCCAGGGAATTTTGTATTCCGATAGGTATTGTGTGCTGTGCCCTGTTCGTGATCCTTCAGGTCAGGGCAAGAGCAACCAAGATCAAGAAAGGCTATGAAGCCGAGACCGTGGGAGCTCTTGTTACAAGATGCGTGATAATATGCTTGGTAATCATGCTCTTCGCCGTAAAATATGCGGGCGGTATTATTGACATCAAGTCATTGTCCAACAAGAAAGGTATCGTCGCAATGATTCTCGGCAAGCAGACATCGCTTGGACTTCCTGCGGTTCTCATATGGGTTGCGGTAGTTCTGCTCGTATATGATTTTATTTCAAGCAAAACCGTTCTCGGACGTTATTTCTACGCAATGGGCGGCAACATGGAAGCGACAAGACTGTCGGGTATCGACACAAAGCTTGTTCTCTTCTTTGCTTACCTTAACATGCAGTTCCTGTCGGTCATCGCAGGCTGGGCAAGTCTTGCAAAGCTTTCAACGGCGAATGCTTTCATCGGTCAGAACTATGAGCTGGATGCGATTTCAGCTTGTATCGTCGGCGGCGTCAGTGCATACGGCGGATCCGGAAGTGTATTCGGAATGGTTGTCGGTGCTGCACTTATCGGTGTCATCAACCTCGGTATGTCGATCATGAGTATCGATCCTAACTGGCAGAAGGTCATCAAGGGTGTCGTTCTTCTGGCGGCGGTCGTATTCGAGATCGTTAACAACAGGCCCAAGACAAAGTCCTGAGATCAAGCCCTTAATAAATCCATTATTATAAAGGGGAGCCCTCCTTTTTCGCGAATGCGGGATCGGAGGGTTCTTTTTTGTCGCCGCATGTTGCGGCGTGTTATATAATAATATGCATGAGTGATTTTAATATCGAAGAAGAACTGAATAAGCTTCCGAAGAGACCGGGCGTATACATCATGCACGACAAGGATGATGTAATAATATATGTCGGAAAAGCCGTGATATTAAGAAACCGTGTCAGGTCGTATTTCAGGGAAAGCACGAAGAAGACCGTCAAGATACAGCAGATGGTAAAGCATATCGCGTGGTTCGAATATGTGGTTACGGATTCGGAGTTGGAAGCGCTTGTTCTTGAGAATAATCTGATCAAAGAAAATCAGCCCAAATACAATACGATGCTCAAGGATGACAAGACGTATCCTTACATAAAGGTGACCGTTGCCGACGAGTATCCGAGGATCGTAACGTGCCGGAAGGTCACCAAGGATAATGCCAGATACTTCGGCCCGTTCACATCGGGAGAAGCAGTAAAGGAAACGACGGATCTTCTGAGGAAGGTTTATAAGATCAGAAACTGCAGGATGATCATCAGAGACTCGGATGAGCACAGGACCGAGAGGAAGTGCCTGTATTATCACATGGGCCAGTGTGATGCCCCATGTGACGGACTGGCGAACAGAGAGGAATACGAAGACAGTGTTTCCAAGACGATAGCATTTCTTTCCGGAGACCATAAGCAGGTTATAAATGATCTTACCGCGAAGATGCAGGCTGCATCGGATGAGATGCTTTATGAGAAGGCAATGGAATACCGGGACCTTATCGCAAACGTTCGAAAGGTATCCGAGAAGCAGAAGATAACCGATACAGGCGGCGAGAACAGGGATGTCATTGCGATCGCAAGCGACAAAGAGTCCGTTATAGTCCAGATGTTCTTCATAAGGGACGGAAAGATCGTCGGAAGGGAGCATTATTATATGAAGCACGCCGACGAGGAGACTCCGGAAGACATTCTGGCGGCTTTTCTGATGCAGTTCTACAGCGGAGCATCATTCATTCCCAAAGAGATACTGCTTCCGTATCTTCCTTCCGGACCGGATCTTATTGCCGAATGGATGAGCTCGCAGAAAGGTTCGAAAACGGAACTTGTCGTCCCGCAAAAGGGTATGAAGGAAAAACTTGTCAAAATGGCCCTTGAGAATGCTCAGATAAAGCTTGATCAGGATGTGGAAAAGCTTAAAAAGAAACGCGAGAGAACCGTGGGCGCGCTCGAGGAGATCGCGGGGATTCTGGAATTGTCCGATATTCATAGGATGGAAGCTTATGACATATCGAATATAAGCGGATTCGAATCTGTAGGATCGATGGTCGTATATGAAGACGGTAAGCCGAAGCCTAACGAATACAGGAAGTTTAAGATCAAATCGGTGGAAGGACCCAACGATTATGCAAGTATGGAAGAGGTACTGACAAGGCGATTCGAACACGGTCTTAGCGAACAGGAGACTGAAGGAACAAACGGAAAGTTCTCGAAGTTTCCGGATCTCATACTTATGGACGGAGGCCGCGGACAGGTCAATATATGCGAGGAAGTCCTCGCAAAGCTTGGACTGGACATTCCCGTATGCGGAATGGTTAAAGATGACAATCACAGAACAAGGGGACTGTATTATAACAATAAGGAATTGTCGATATCACGAACCTCTGAAGGATTTCATCTGATAACGAGGATACAGGATGAGGCACACAGGTTTGCGATAACATTCCACAGGAAGCTTCGCAGCAAAGAACAGGTGCATTCCGTGCTTGATGATATTCCGGGTATAGGACCGAAGAGAAGAAGGGCGCTTATGAAGAGCTTTGAGTCGCTCGAGGATATCAAAAAAGCATCGGTTGAGGACCTGAACGCTGTCGAGGGGTTCAATGCCGCATCGGCTCAAAGTGTTTACGAGTGGTTTCACAAATGATATACTTTAGAATGTGTCAAACAGAACGGAGGTTTGTATGGGATCTGTATCAGTAAGTGAATTGATCGAAAAAATGAAACTTGTGAATCTGACACCCGAGATAAACGTGGAAGAGATCAAGATAACCCAGCCGGATATCAACCGTCCCGCACTTCAGATGGCGGGATTCCTGGAGCATTTTGAAACGGGCAGGGTTCAGATCATAGGATTCGTTGAGTATACATATATGGAAAAGCTCGGCCCCAAGATTAAGAAAGAGCGTTACGGACATATACTGTGCGATGATACGCCCTGTTATGTGTTCTGCCGGGATCTTCAGCCCGACGATCTGTTCCTGGAGATAGCAAAAGCCCATAATGTTGCCGTACTCATGTCACACAAGAGTACATCAAACCTTATGGCAGAGATAATCAGATGGCTCAATGTCAAACTTGCTCCGTGTATTTCCGTTCACGGTGTACTCGTTGATGTATACGGTGAAGGTGTGCTGATCACGGGTGAGAGCGGTATCGGTAAATCAGAGGCTGCGCTTGAACTCGTAAAGCGCGGACACAGACTTGTGAGCGACGATGTCGTGGAGATCAGAAAAGTAAGTGACGATACTCTCATAGGAACAGCACCGGATATAACAAGACACCTTATAGAACTCAGAGGTATAGGAATAGTCGATGTTAAGATGCTGTTCGGTGTGTCTTCGGTAAGAGAGACACAGAGCATCGATCTTGTCATAAGACTCGAGGAGTGGGACAGGGACAAGGATTACGACAGAATAGGTCTTGAGGAGGAATACACGGAATACCTCGGAAATAAAGTCGTATGTCACAGCATCCCCATAAGACCGGGTCGAAATCTTGCCATCATATGCGAGTCGGCGGCCGTTAACTTCAGACAGAAGAAGATGGGATACAATGCCGCTCAGGAACTGTATTCGAGATTCCAGAATTCATTAAAGACAAGAGAAGAAGAGGAATAGGAATGAGTAAGAAGGTATTCGGAGTCGATATAGGCGGTACTACGGTAAAGATGGGAATGTTTACCGATCAGGGAGAACTTCTCGACAAATGGGAGATACCCACACGTACGGAAGACCAGGGCAAAAACATTCTTCCCGATATCGCTGATTCGATCAGGAATAGGATGGATAAGGAAAGCCTTACGACAGATGATGTTGTCGGAATAGGGATCAGCGTTCCGGGCCCTGTTGACGATAACGGTATCGTGCATAAATGCGTCAATCTCGGATGGGGCGTGTTTGATATCGACGAAGAGATGAGAAAACATATTAACGTTCCCGTGTTCGCAGGTAACGACGCAAATGCGGCGGCGCTCGGTGAAGCATGGAGGGGCGGCGGAAAAGGATGCGGAAACGTTGTTGTGGTTACACTCGGAACCGGTGTCGGCGGCGGGATAATCGTTAACGGAAAGATCCTGTCCGGATATCTGGGTGCCGGAGGAGAGATCGGTCATATACATATGGATGACAATGAGACCGAGAAATGCGGATGCGGAAACACGGGCTGCCTTGAGCAGTATGCATCGGCAACCGGCATCGCGAGGCTTGCAACAAGAAGACTTGCGGCCGATGACAAGCCTTCTTCGATGAGAAGCGCACAGCATATGAACGCAAAGGTCGTGTTTGACGCGGTCAAAGCGGGTGACGAGGTTGCAAAAGAAGTAGCCGAGCAGTTCGGAGATATACTGGGAAAAGGTTTGGCAAACGTTGCCGCGGTCACCAATCCCGAGATGTTCGTTATCGGAGGCGGTGTAAGCAAGGCCGGAGAGATAGTCATTGACTATATCAAAAAGAATTATGTCAGATACGTGTTCCACGGAAGCCGCGAGACAAAGTTCACGCTCGCGACACTCGGAAACGATGCGGGTATATTCGGATCCGCAAAGCTTGTACTTGACGGGGTGGCACAATCTTGAACGAAGCTTTAAGAGAGCAATTGGCAAATATAACCGATCCCGGCAACATACGTTTGAATGAGGACATGAGTGCTCATACGACGTTTCGGGTCGGAGGATGTGCGGATGTGTTTGTTACACCCGCCGGTTTAAAGGAGGCGACAGAAATTGTACGCCTTCTTTTGACGCAGGATCATCCGTTTACCGTGATCGGAAACGGGAGCAATCTTATCGTTACCGACAGCGGATACAGGGGATGCATAGTCTGCCTCGGTCACGGATGCGACAATATCGAAGTATGCGGCAACAGTATAAAGGCGGGGGCGGGCGCGATGCTCGCGAAAATCGCAAAGACGGCATTTGACAATTCCCTTACGGGTCTCGAATTTGCTTCCGGAATACCGGGATCTGTAGGCGGGGCGGTTGTTATGAACGCGGGTGCGTACGGCGGTGAGATCAAAGACGTTGTAAAAAAGGTCACCCTGTTTGATACGGTAACAAATGAAACCGTTGAACTGTCCGCGGATGAAATGAAGTTCGGATACAGAAGGAGCATCGTCAAAGATCACCCGTATATCGTTCTTGAAGCGGAGTTTGAGATGACGCCCGGAGACAGCGGGACGATAAAGGAAACGATGGATGATCTTGCCAACCGTCGCAGGGATAAACAGCCGCTGGAGTATCCGAGTGCGGGAAGTACGTTCAAGCGTCCGGAAGGATACTTTGCCGCAAAGCTGATAGAAGATGCCGGACTGAAGGGAGAATCGTACGGTGGTGCGAAGGTATCCGATAAGCACAGCGGATTCGTGATCAATACCGGAGGTGCCAGTGCAACGGATGTACTGAACCTTATAAGCAGGATACAAAAAAAGGTGTACGAAGACTTTAACGTTAAGCTTGAGACTGAAGTTGTTATTCTTGGAGATATTCCGAAAGAGGTTGTCTTGTTATGAGATTTGTTGTAGTAACCGGCCTTAGCGGCGCGGGAAAAAGTACGGCACTTGATTATCTTGAGGATGCGGGATATTACTGCGTTGATAATCTGCCTGTACAGCTGATATCCGAATTCGCAAAACTTCTTAATGAGAATGATGAGATAGAGCGTGCGGCACTCGGAATCGATGTCAGGACCGGAGCGGCTTTTGATGAGCTCGAAAGTGCGCTTGAGAAGATAAAAGAGATGGGAATAGCATACGAGATCCTGTTTCTCGAGTCTGACGATGCGGTTCTTGTCAAACGATACAAGGAGACAAGACGTATCCATCCGCTTTCTTTCGGAGACAGGATTGAAGTCGGTATCAAAAGGGAGCGAGAGAAGCTCACCAATATCAAGAAGCATGCGGTTCATATCATTGACACGTCCCAAATGCTGACAAGAGAATTCAAGACCGAGATCGACAGGATATTCGTAAAGGATCTTGAGTACAAGAATCTGTACGTTACGATATTGTCGTTCGGTTTCAAATACGGTATACCTTCGGATGCGGATCTTGTATTCGACGTGAGATTCCTTCCGAATCCGTATTATCATGACGAGCTTCGTCCGCTTACCGGCAAGGATAAGGAAGTGGCGGATTTTGTTCTCGGTTTCGAAGAGGCGCATAAGTTTCTCGACAAGCTTGAGGACATGCTCGCATTCCTGATCCCCAACTATATCGCGGAAGGCAAGAATCAGCTTGTCGTTGCGATAGGATGTACGGGTGGAAAGCACAGGAGTATCACTCTTGCGGAGTCGCTGTATGAACGCATGAAGGGATACGATGATTATGGGTTCAAACTCGAACACAGGGATTTCGGCAAGGATGCCCAGCGGGGAAAATAAGCATGTCGTTTTCCGGAAACATCAAAGACGAACTTGAGAGAGTAAACGCTCCTTCGAGACATTGTCAGCTTGCGGAGCTCGCCGCGATTTATGATTTTTGCGGTAAAGGATCGGGGGAATCGGACGGTAAAATAGTCATTTCTTCCGAAAATGAACTGGCAGTCAGAAAAGTCTTTACTTTGCTTAAGAAAACATTTAATATGTATAAAGATTACGCGGCCGGAAAGGTTCCGTATTCCAAGACGGGACAGCAATACCGTCTTGAGATAGAGGATGTTCGCGAAGCGGACAGGGTCCGGTCGGCGATAAAGGTCACCGAGGAATCGATGAGATCATGCTGCAGACGGGCATACATAAGAGGTGCTTTTCTTGCGGCGGGATCGGTAAACGATCCCGAAAAATCATACCATTTGGAAATCGTGTGCCAGGATGAGAGAGTGGCACATTTTTTGGCAGAGTTACTCGAAAGCTTTGAAATATCGGCAAAGATAACCCTGCGTAAGAAATACCACGTTCTGTACGTTAAGGACGGAACAAAGATCGTTGAGATGCTGAACGTGATGGGCGCTCATGTGGGACTGATGGATTTCGAGAACATGCGGATCCTGAAGGAGATGAGAAACAGCGTTAACAGAAAGGTTAACTGCGAGACCGCCAATATCGGCAAGACGGTTACCGCAGCCCAGAGACAGATCGACGAGATCAGGTATCTCATGAGTATCGATGCGTACAAGCAGTTGCCGATGGAATTAAAGGAGATGGCACAGCTTCGTATATCGCATCCTGAAGCTACTTTGGAAGAGCTCGGAAAACTGTGTGATCCGCAGCTCGGTAAGTCCGGAGTCAACCACAGGCTGAGAAGGTTGTCCCGAATGGCCCGGAGTTAAAGGAGGAGAATTATGACAAAAAAAGAAACTATCATACGTCTGGAGAACGGGCTGGAGGCAAGACCGATCGCTCTGCTCGTGCAGGTGGCAAGCCAGTATGACAGTTCGATCTATATCGAATACGGAGATAAGAGAGTTAACGCAAAGAGTATAATGGGAATGATGACACTTGTACTTGTTGCGGGAGATACGGTAACGGTAACCGCAGACGGTTCCGATGAGGATACGGCGGTTGATGCGATCGTAACTTATCTGGCAGGAGAATAAACCCCATAAAAAGGGAGGATGCCAAGTAGCTATGCTACTTGGCATTTATTATGAAAAAGTATTTGCAATGTATTGTCGCTTCTTTATGATGTTAGTATAGTTCACATAAATGTCTAAAAAATGTTCCACAAATGAAAAGATTTTAAATTAAATATGAACAAATTATGAACGGAACTTTTGTAATCTTGCATTAAAACCACCCGTCGAAATAGTGTAAACTAACTATACACATGGATAATTCTACAAAAATACTGTCACATATAATATTATATGTTAACAAAAATGTGCCTGAAGAGGACATATCGTCATTTTGCACAAATGTCAGATCCGAAAATCCGTATATCGGGTTTACATATCTATGTTATGACAACCAATTTTCAAGAGTTGAAAATGACTTATCGGCAAATTTGACGGAGGCACTGTCCGAAGATGCGGATTCATTGTTCATAATAACCGATTCCGGCAAAGCTATCGAATATGCGACGGAAAGAAACATCGCCTGTGCAGCTCTTAATTCGCAAAACCGGGAAGATGCGCGTTTTAAAAAGGTGTTGTATTGCATAGAAGATATAGGATTCATGACATATTTTACGATCAACAGGATGTGGCAGCGCCATAACGGAATACCGTGGATCATTGCAGAGACGGAAAGACTGATAATAAGGGAACAGGTTCTCTCCGATATTGACAGTCTTTACGAAATATATGACGACAGTGAAGCACTTAAATACGTCGAGGATCTGTATAAAGACCGGAAAGACGAAGAGAAGTATCTGCGAGATTATATCGATAATCAATACAGATTCTACGAATTCGGCCTGTGGGCGCTGACACTGAAAGAAACGGGAGAGCTGATCGGAAGAGCCGGGATAGGAAACAGGGAAGGATATGATATTCCGGAACTCGGTTACATGCTTGGGAAGAGGTTTCGCAGAAAAGGATATGCCCGTGAAGCTCTTAAGGCGATAATGGAATACGGAACAGCCGAGCTGGGATTTTCCGAGTATATGGCATTTACGAGCAGGAAGAACATTCCATCGGTAAGACTGCTTGAAAGCCTGGGATTTTCTCCGGCAGGAAATGACGTGATAATGGGGCGGGAACATACGATGTATCTTTTGACCTGTCGCCGATAAAATGGTAAAATGGTTTGGTATTTTTATACTCTTGATTGGAGCGGGTTATGGTAACAGAAAAGAAAAGAGCGGGCGTAAAAGGTGAAGGACATCTTTTTTCCTATCTCGGTATGGGAATGGTGCTTCTCGCATTTATACTCGCAGTAGTCATAACAAATATTTCGGGTCCCGAAGCTTTTGCGGAGAACCTGATAATGACGGTGGTTATCGCAGTTGCGGTGGTGATCGTCATTTACGGATATCTGACGATAGCGATCATAGTCGGTGCGGTAGCGGTAGTCGTTTTCTCGGGATTGAAAGTTTATTCGCTTACGGCCCTGGGTAAACAGGTTCCTCCGATATCGTTCCTGTGGATACTCCTTCCGGCGTTGGCGATAGTCGGAATAATGCTCTATGTCAAGCGTTATACGCCGCTCACGCTGGAGAATGCACTCCTAAAGAAACAGATCGCCGAACTTGTCATGATAGATCCTGTGACCGGACTGTATAACCTTCGAAGCATGTTCATGGATATCCAGACACAGATATCGTATGCGGAGAGAAATGACAGCCCGATCTCGCTTATGATAATAAGACTTCGTTATCCCGCGGAGATGCGTAAGGTTCTTAAAACGGCACAGTATGAGAAAGTGATCAAACAGCTTTCGCTTCTTCTTGTCGATACGGTCCGACTGGAGGACAGAGTGTATTCGATAGACGAGAACGGTGGATTCGCCGTTATCCTTACCTGTGACAAGGAAGGTACCAAGATAGTCGAGAACCGTCTGCGCAACAAGATGGATGATCCGAAGTGGTTCGAGGGCATAGCGGAGAAGCAGCAGATCCGTACCGAGGTCAAGATCGGTTATCTGCAGTATGACAAGTCTAAGTACAACCGTAACGCGAACATGTTCAAGGACGATGTCGAAGAAGAAGTGAATTACGATATGTAGTAAGGAGGGGCCCATAGAAGATGGGAAGATTCCTTACTACACGGCGACGCCGACGAAGTCGGTGTTGTGATAATAGTATAGAAGTCTAAGTAAGGAGAGAAGCAATGAAATATTTCATCACCGGCGGTGCAGGATTTATAGGTTCCAATATGGCGGACAGATTATTGTCCGAGCCGGAGAACGAGGTTGTTGTATACGATAATTTCTCAACAGGAAGACATGAATTTCTTGAGGAAGCTCAAAAGAGTGACAGGTTCACCCTTGTAGAGGGAGACACACTCGATCTTCCCGCTCTTACAAAGGCGATGGAAGGATGTGAATTTGTATTCCACTTTGCAGCCAATGCGGATGTCAGGATGGGATGCGAGCATCCGAGGAAGGATCTTGAACAGAATACCATCGCTACATATAACGTTCTTGAGGCAATGAGAGCTAACGGTATCAAGAGGATCGGATTTTCATCCACGGGTTCCGTGTACGGCGAAGCCGAAGTGATACCGACTCCCGAAAATGCCCCCTTCCCTGTTCAGACATCTCTTTACGGAGCTTCAAAGCTTGCGTGTGAAGGACTTCTTGCGGCATACGCCGAAGGATTCGGGTTCACGGCTTATATATTCAGATTTGTATCCATTCTCGGTGAGAGATATACGCACGGTCATGTATTTGATTTCTGCAGGAAGCTTTCGGATGATCCGACAAAGCTTCATATTCTCGGAGACGGACATCAGAAGAAGTCTTACCTGTACGTCAAGGATTGCATGGAAGCGATCCTGACAGTTATCAGAAACACAAATGAAAAAGTAAACATCTATAATCTCGGAACGGATGAATATGTTGAGGTCAACGATTCGGTAAGATTCATTTGCTCAAAGCTCGGAGTATCTCCGTCATTTACGTATGAAGGCGGCGAACGCGGATGGATCGGAGACAATCCGTTCATATATCTTGATACTAAGAAAGTCAGATCTCTCGGATGGAAACCGAAGGCTACCATCGAAGAGGGCGTCGTCAAGACAGTCGAATATCTGCAGGCCAATCCGTGGGTATTTGCGGCCAGGGATTAAGAGCGCAGATCACGGATAACAAACAGTCAGGAGACATCACATGATAATCGCACGCAGTCCTTTAAGGATAACACTCGGAGGAGGAGGCACAGATCTTCCGTCATACTATGAGGAAAGGGAAGGCTTCCTTATTTCCGCAGCCATAGACAAATACGTTTACATCACACTTCATGAGACCTTTGAGAAAGGTTACTTTCTTAAATATTCCAAGTTCGAAAAATGTACTGAGATCGATGAGATCCAGCACCCTATAATACGTGAGGCACTTAAACTTCTCGACTGGAAGAAACCGTGTCTGGAGCTTTGTTCGATGGCGGATATCCCGGCGGGTACGGGACTCGGTTCGTCGAGTTCGTTTACGACGGCACTGCTGCGTGCGCTTCATACGATGCAGGGAAATATCGTTTCCACACGTACTCTTGCGGAAGAAGCGTGTGAGATAGAAATGAACAGACTCAGGGAGCCTATAGGAAAACAGGATCAGTACATCGCAAGCTACGGCGGTATCACTTGCATGAACTTCCACAAGGACGGCTATGTATGGGTCGATCCTCTGAGAATATCCGATGAGACGCTTTATAATCTTGAAGATAATCTGATACTTTTCTTTACGGGATTTTCGCGTTCAGCGGGCAATATATTAAAAGAGCAGAACGACAAGAGTAAGGAGCATAACGAGGATATGCTCAAGAATCTCGATTTTGTCAAGGATCTCGGCTATCAGAGCAAGAAGGCTCTCGAGAAGGGAGACCTTGATGAGTTTGCGAACATAATGAACGTTCACTGGGAATACAAAAAGAAACGTTCCGGCGGAATGAGCAATCCGCAGATAGACGAATGGTATGAGCTGGCGCTTAAGAGCGGAGCACAAGGCGGCAAGATGATAGGAGCCGGCGGCGGCGGATTCCTTATGTTCTATGTAAAGGACAAAGTCAAACTTCGCGACGCGATGAGATCGACCGGAATGAGTGAAGTAAGATTCAGGTTTGAGAAAGAAGGATCAAGGATCTTATGATGAATCCCGGAAGCGTCCAGGTCGTTGTGCTTATGGGAGGCCTCGGCACAAGGCTCAAAAACTTCACGAAGGAATGTCCCAAGTCACTGGTCGAGGTATGCGGCAAACCGTTCTTTGATTATCAGCTTGATCTTCTGACGGCATGGGGATTTAAAAAGTTTGTGTTCCTTGTCGGTTACAAATCCGGCATGATCGAGGAACACTTCGGCGACGGGAGCAGTCGCGGTATATCGATAACATACAGCTATGACGGAGAAAAGCTTCTCGGAACAGGCGGTGCGGTTAGGCGTGCCCTTGATCTTCTTGAGGATGATTTTCTCCTTATTTACGGGGACTCTTTCATGGATATCGATTATGCGGAAACGCTTTATCGATATGAAAGAGGAAAGGCGGCGGGAGCCAGGGCTCTGATGAGCGTTCTCGGTAACAACGACCGGTTCGACAAGAGCAACGTCGTTATGAAGGACGGAGCGATCGCGCTGTATGACAAGCACAATACGACACCGGAGATGGATCATATCGATTACGGTGTGTGCATGTATGAAAGATCCCTTTTCGAAAGTTATCCGGAAGATACGGCTTTTGATATCGCGCAGATACTTCATGAGCTGTCGGTAAAAGGGCAGCTTGCGGCACAGAAAGTTACAAAACGTTTTTATGAGATCGGAAGTCCCGAATCGCTTGCGGAATTTTCCGGGTATGTAACACATCGTTTTCTTGAAAGTCATCCTGCGGTGTTTGTCGACCGCGACGGTGTGATAAACAAGATCGTCTGGAATGAGGATATCGAACAACTCGACAGTCCGATGAAGGTTCGGGAATTCGAGTTTCTGCCGGATACGGCCGAAGCCCTGAAGACGATCAAAGAGAAAGGGTACTATATATTCATAGTCACCAATCAGCCCGGAGCCGCAAAAGGTAAAACGGATCTTGCAACGCTGTATGACATAAACACATATATGATCGATACTCTTTCAAAAGAAGGAGTCGACATAGATGATATATTCATGTGTCCGCATTATCCGAAAGAACTTCCGCAGACAAAAGAGAAGTTCCTGATCAAAAAATGCGGTTGCAGAAAACCGGAACCGGGATTGATATACAGAGCAATGCGCAAGTACGAACTTGATATGTCATCTTCGTTTATGATCGGCGATTCATGTACCGACGTGACGGCCGGATCCGCGGTAGGGCTTTCGACGATTTTTATAGGAGATCTGAAATGCGATCTTTGTAAAAAGCTCGGAGACATTTCGCCGGACTATATCGCAAAGGATCTGTTTGATGCGGCATCGGATCTGCCGGATATGAGGTGATTACCCGAAAGGGACCACATATAAGTCTAATTGTGGGAAATAGCATTATGGGAAAAGGAGGAAACAATTATGACTAAAGATTACATCAGGAAATACCTGGAAGAAACTGTAACAATCGCAAACACGGTCTCACAGGAAGAGATCGAAAAGGGAGTGAACATCCTTCGCGAAACGAAAAGGAATGAAGGAAGACTGTTCATTCTCGGTGTCGGTGGAAGCGCAGCGAACGCTTCACATGCCGTCAATGATTTCAGAAAGATCGGTGGCATCGAGACGTATGCACCTACCGATAACGTATCGGAACTGACGGCAAGAACGAATGACGAAGGATGGGAGACGACATTTTCCGAGTGGCTCAAAACCGGAAAACTGAATTCAAAAGATACCATCATGGTGTTCTCCGTCGGCGGCGGAAGCGAGACTACTTCGCTTAACATCGTTAACGCACTCAAACTTGCAAAAGAGCGCGGTGCCAAGATCATATCGATCGTTTCGAGAAGCGGCGGTTATTCAAAACAGGTCAGCGATGCGTGCGTATTGATCCCTGTTGTTGATGATGAGAGGATAACTCCTCATGCCGAAGGATGGCAGGGAGTGGTATGGCATCTGATGGTCAATGCGTTAGGGGCAGAATAGAAAGAGGGGAACAGACATGACAGCTAAAGATCTTACAATCACGATATATGCAGACGGCGCCGACATCGAGGCGATGAAGGAGGAGTACAAAAAAGGATACGTAAAAGGATTTACGACGAACCCCACACTTATGAAAAAAGCAGGAGTCAAAGATTACGTGACTTTTGCAAAAGAGTGTGTAAAAGAAATACCCGATCTTCCTCTTTCACTCGAAGTGTTCGCGGATGATTTTGAAGGAATGGAAGAGGAAGCAAGGATAATTTGCGGACTCGGAAAGAACGTTTTCGTTAAGATCCCGATCACCAATTCAAAGGGCGAATCAAGTATTCCGCTTATCAAAAAACTTTCGGCGGAAGGACTCAGATTAAACGTTACCGCGATCCTTACGATGGAACAGATCGAGGAGACGGTTGATGCTTTTGCGGACGGAACACAGAATATTGTTTCGGTGTTTGCGGGAAGGATAATGGATACCGGAGTCGATGCGGTTCCGATGATGAAAAAAGCAAAAGAGATCGCATCAAAAAAACCCGGAACACTTACTCTCTGGGCAAGCTGCAGGGAAGTCTACAACATCGTTCAGGCGCAGGAATCAGGCACCGATATCATCACGGTGACCAACGCTATACTTGCTAAACTTCCGAACTTCGGAAAAGATCTTGCACAGCTTTCACTCGAGACGGTTCAGATGTTTGTGAACGACGGAAAGAGTCTCGGATTTAGTATTCGTGCATGATTTGTGCATAAATGTGTTGACAAAACCGCATAACTGCGCTATATTTTTTATTGCGCTTAGAAAATAGTCTTTATTTTAAAGCATTTTTAATGATGATAAAGATAGCTTGAAAGGAGAATCATTATCATGGCTGATGTTAAGAAACCCACTGTAACAGTAAAGAAAGCTGTTGTTACGGAGCCTGAGAAAGCTAAAGAGGCCATCAAGGCAGCTGTAGCAGAGAAGAAGGCAGCAGCTCCCGCTAAGGCAGCAGAACCTGTTAAAGCAGCAGCTCCCGCTAAAAAGGCACCTGCAAAGAAGGCACCTGCTAAGAAAGCACCTGCAAAGAAGGCAGCAGCAAAGAAAGCAGCACCTGCAAAGAAGGCAGCACCTGCAAAGAAGGCAGCTCCCGTAAAGAAGGCAGCTCCCGCTAAGGCAGCAGCACCTGCAAAGAAGGCAGCAGCTCCCGCTAAGAAGGCAGCACCTGTAAAGAAGGCAGCTCCCGCAAAGAAGGCAGCTCCCGCTAAGAAGGCACCTGCAAAGAAGACGGCTAAGAAGACAGCTAAGAAAACTGTAATCAAGACAAATGCAGTATTCTCTCTCAGCGACGTAAAGAACGTAACCGCAGATGCACTCTTCAAGCAGTATCTTAAGACAGCTAAGGATCGTGCTAAATACGATCTTGGCATCAAGGTTTCAGAGATCAAGAGCATTGATATTTACGTAAATGTTGCTGAACAGAAGGTTTACAGCGTTATCAACGGTGAGGTTAACGATTCCTTTGATATGTACTTCGACTTCTGATAGAATAGAGCACATTGATAAATGATCTAAAGGGGACTAGAAATAGTCCCCTTTTTTTAGAACATAACCGGAGGTTCATTCAATGATCAGATTACATGATGAAGGTGTTTATCTTGTTAACGGCGAAAAGATCGTACCGCAGGGAAGCGAGTCGGTGCAGGGTGTTTCGGTCGCAATAGAAGAGGCATCGAAAAACACTATCGCTTACGGCATTTTGTCAAAACACAATACATCGGGTGACATGGAAAAGCTTAAGATTAAATTCGATAAGCTTACTTCTCATGACATCACTTATGTCGGTATAATCCAGACCGCAAGAGCATCGGGACTGGAGAAGTTTCCGATACCTTATGTTCTGACGAACTGCCATAACAGTCTGTGTGCGGTAGGCGGAACTATCAATGAAGATGATCACATGTTCGGACTGACATGTGCAAGGAAATACGGCGGAGTATATGTTCCTCCGCATCAGGCGGTCATTCACCAGTTCGCACGTGAGATGCTTGCCGGCGGAGGCAGGATGATCCTCGGATCGGATTCTCACACAAGGTACGGAGCGCTCGGTACAATGGCCATGGGAGAGGGCGGACCCGAACTTGTCAAGCAGCTTCTCGGACGTACATACGATATAAACCGTCCCGAAGTCGTAGCCGTATATATGACGGGCGAGCCGTTACCCGGTGTCGGACCTCAGGATGTGGCTCTTGCGATAATCGGTGCGGTGTTTGACAAAGGATATGTTAAGAACAAAGTAATGGAATTTGTCGGCCCGGGAGTATCAAACCTGAGTGCGGATTTTCGTATCGGCGTTGATGTGATGACGACCGAGACGACGTGCCTGTCATCAATCTGGAAAACGGATGATACGATAAAAGAATTCTATGATGTTCACGGAAGAAGTGAGGATTATGCGGAACTGAATCCCGGTGATGTTGCATATTACGACGGAATGATCGAAGTTGATCTGTCGAAGATCAAACCGATGATCGCCATGCCGTTCCATCCGAGCAATACTTACACGATAGATGACGTCAACGACAATCTTGAAGACATACTCAGAGATGTTGAAAAGAAAGCGGAAGTATCGCTTGACGGTGCGGTCGACTATAAACTCACGGACAAGATAAAAGACGGAAGATTCTATGTTGAGCAGGGTATAGTTGCAGGTTGCGCAGGAGGTGGATTTGAAAACATCTGTGCCGTTGCCGATATCCTTTCGGGGAAGAGTATAGGACCCGACGAGTTCACGCTCAGCGTATACCCCGCATCGATGCCGATATATATGGAACTGATCAGGAACGGATGTGCGGCAAAGATACTTGAAACCGGTGCGGTATTAAAGACCGCGTTTTGCGGACCTTGTTTCGGAGCAGGTGATACTCCGGCAAACAACGCTTTTTCGATACGTCATTCAACAAGGAACTTCCCCAACCGTGAAGGAAGTAAACTGCAGAGCGGACAGATATCATCGGTTGCGCTCATGGATGCAAGATCGATCGCGGCTACGGCTGCAAATAAAGGCTTCCTGACAAGTGCGGTACGACAGATTGAAAACGACACACTCAAGAAATATAAATACTCTTTCGATTCTACAATATATGCAAACAGGGTATTTGACTCCAAGGGTGCAGCCGATCCGAAACAGGAGATACATTTCGGTCCGAACATCAAAGACTGGCCGGCAATGGAGGCACTTACCGACAATCTTCTCCTTAAGGTAGTATCGGAGATACACGATCCGGTCACGACGACGGATGAACTGATCCCTTCGGGCGAAACATCATCATACAGATCCAATCCTCTCGGACTTGCCGAATTTGCTCTGTCCCGTAAGGATCCGATGTATGTGGGACGCGCAAAGGAAGTAAGAGCAGCGGAGGAATGCAGGGTCAAAGGAGGATCCCCGGAGACAGAGCTTTCGGAGATTAAACCCGTGATGGACGCGATTACAAAAGAATTCTCCGATGTTGATACGAATAATACGGGTATCGGGTCGACAATATTTGCGGTTAAACCCGGTGACGGTTCCGCAAGAGAGCAGGCCGCCAGCTGCCAGAAGGTTCTCGGCGGATGGGCTAATATTGCGAATGAATATGCGACCAAGAGATACAGAAGCAATCTGATCAACTGGGGTATGCTTCCTTTCCTGATCGATATGGGAGATCTTCCGTTTAAAAATCTGGATTATCTGTTTGTGCCCGGTATCAGAAAAGCGATAGAAGACAGAAAGACGGATATTGATGCATACGTCGTTAAAGACGGAGGTCTTCGCAAGTTCACTCTTCATATGGGACCTCTTACAGATGATGAGCGCACGATAATCCTCAAAGGATGTCTTATCAATTTCTATGCATCGTGATCTAAAAAGATTATATAACAGATAAAAAGACGGCGGTGATCCCGCCGTCTTTTTATCATAACACCGGATCATTGTGCCAGATCCAGATGCTGTACGGTACCCATCATACCGCTTTCATAAAGAAATATCCCCGTTTGTCTTATCCTCGCCTTCTCCTCATTCGTAGCCGGATCGTTTAGCGAAAACTGTGTTGTTGCGCTGCCCGTATAAATCGCACCGACATCTTTGTCCTTGAGTCGGACAAGTTCCTGAGTCCCGTCTTCTTTGATGTAAGCTATGACTAACTTATCGAATATTTCGTCAGCCTCATCGATCCATCCGTTCCCGTCTGAATCAAGTTCGGACAGATCCGCGAAACCGTTTCCCGAAGATGTTCCGAACAGTTCACTTCCGTCGTTGATAATACCGTCTCCGTTTCTGTCAAAGGCAAGGTAGCCGCTTCCCGCGCCGAGTGCGCTAATCTCATCTTCGTTGCCGTCGCAGTCGAGATCGAACTTTATCTTTACGTCGGACACATCCGCTATCGGACTGTCTATGTTGATCACAAGCGGATCGGTGAACACTTTAAGGGAAGTAACGTTCTGCTCATAGTATTCGGTAAAGCTGCGACTCATCGACAGTTCCAGATTAAAATCAATCTCACGGCCGTCGGCGGTGACCACTTTTCCGTTTGTGCCAAAGCATGTTTCCTCGGTTTCCGAATGATAGTACAAAGCGGTTTCGGTAACTTCGGATACTACGGGAATACTGCCGTGCGATCCGGTAATATCAAGATCGTCTTCGGGATGGCCTTTTGCACCGAACAACATATACAGAAGAAACTGTATACACTCGACTCTTATCCTGTCCATGGCGTCTTTCTGAAGTTTGGATTCATAAGCGCCGCTTGTCGCAAATGCCCGCATTTTGGAAAAGATGCTGTCAAAATCGTCTTTGGCATTTTGAGCATCGGTCTTTGACGAAGGATCTTCCTGATCCTCCGTTTTTGAAACATCTTGTTTCTTGCCCGTGTCATAAGCGTCGGACAGTATCCCGGGGAATGCGAGCAGATTCCCGGATGCCTTTACACTTTTGACACTAACAGAAGTATAAGTTCTGGCGGATTCCATTCCTATACTGCTGTCTTTGATAATCAAATAATCCCTCCTTCATAAATGATAGTGCGACTGCATTTTTCGTAATAAAAAAAGAACAGATCACAAATAGAATCCGTTCCGTTGATTATGCCGATCCATGCAGTCACTATGTTAATAATATACATAATCTATATCGGATCGTCAGACGAAAAAAATAACCCTTTTCAGTCTTCGTTCAAAACCGAAAACTCAAGATAGTCAAAGGGGACAGCTTCGATAAAACTGTCGCCGTAAAATCGCACCTTGGAGTATTTTTTGAAATCGGCTATGTTGGAGTCAAGCCAGATGGGACGTGATATGTCGAGATCGTAACTGATCCTGTCTATGGCCGCAAACACTTTGTGAGTACGTGTGTCGTTATCATTATTCTCGATAACGATATCTTTGGTCATGCGGTTGTCTTTGAATGTTCTGGCCCAAAATCTCATGTCCACATTATATTATAAAAACCATTTTTATGATATAATATTTACAGTTATAGTCGGGGGTACAACTCTTTGGAAATAAACTTTGACAATAAAGAGCAGGATATAACATGGGAGGAGATCATACTCCTTCACAATTCCGCTCTTAAAGAGATAGGAACCAAGCTGGAGATATTAAATGATGAGTTCCAGCACATCCATCAGTACAATCCAATAGAACATATCAAGTCACGTATCAAATCTCCGGAGTCCATAGTCAGAAAACTTAAGAGAAAAGGATATGAAGTCACACTTGAGAATATGGTCAAATATGTGAACGATATTGCGGGTATCCGCATTATCTGTTCATTTACTTCGGATATTTATCAGATAGCCGATATGCTCAGGAAGCAGAGCGATATTAAGGTGCTGTCGACAAAGGACTATATCGAGACGCCTAAACAGAGCGGATACAAGAGTTATCATATGCTGGTGAGCGTTCCGATATTTCTGTCCGACTCCGTTGTAGAAACGAAAGTTGAGATCCAGATCCGAACGATCGCCATGGATTTCTGGGCAAGTCTCGAGCACAAGATGAATTACAAATTCGAAAGCGACGCTCCGGAGGAGATCAAAAAGGAACTGTTCGAATGTGCCGTGATGGTGGAACAGCTTGATGACAGGATGCTGATCATCAATGACAAGATACAGAGGGCGAAGAAAGAAGAAGCGATCTGGAAGATTGATTGATAAAATGAGGAGTGGCCAGGTGGATGAGAGTCACCTGGCCAATATTATGAAAAAATATATCTGGTTGTTTGGAGAATGCACTCCAATGGAGATATTGTTAATATACCATCGACGTGTGAATAAATTATGAACAAACTATGAATATATAGTAAATGTTTCCAAAGCAGGTAAAATATACACCGTATTTATTGTGAATTATGCACAATACACTTTTGGCAAATTAGACAAGCATATATTGTGTTTTATTATGATAAATGTTAGAATAATGCCGATATTTGGTATTTACATCGGGAGGTAAAAATGGACGGATTCAGAGAGAGATTAAGCGGAAGATATGACCGGTCGGGGACAAGGGGAAGCGGATATGACCGTGCTCCTTCGGATGACCGTTATGAAGGCGACAGATATGAAAGAGTTTCGAGAAGAGGCGCTTCGGAAGGAATATCACAGGAAGCGTTAAATGAAGCCGTAACCGAAGCTGTCAGCAGATCAAACAGAGAACAGCTGGATGTCATTGCCGATTTTTTTGACGAGGCAAAGGCTGACAGAATGGAATCCGAGAGAGCGATAATAGATGCTCTTTCGCATGAAATGAACGAGGTAACGGCGAAGATGGGACAGAGAACACCCGCTCCCGCGCAGGCGGAGCCCGTGGCACCTGCCGCTCCGATCGCTGTTGTTGACGAGCAGAATGCGGAGACTCTTTCAAGGATCGAGCGCATCGTCGGACAGAACGCAGAGGCGCTTAATGAGAACAGTGAAGTTCTTACGAGGAATGTTGATTCACTTCGCTCCAATTCCGAGGCGTTAAACGAGATCAGAAGTTCCATAGGCCAGCTGGTCACGTCAAGCGAGGAGATAAAGAGCCTTTCGAGAGCTCCTCAGCCCATGCAGGATCTTACCGTGGATTTCACCGATGAGAAGAATGAGATCGTAGGCGCCATAGGCGATAACAGAGCCATCCTGAATATGATCAGACAGGATGTGCTTAACGGATTTGCCAGAAACAATGAAGATGAAGAATCGCAGGAAGAGAAGGTAGTTCCTCTTTCATCCGAGGATGCCGGAAGATATTACAAGGAACTCGAGGAACACGTTCACAAAGAATGTGTCAAGTGTTACAGAAACGTTCAGTCGGCCCTGACAGAGCAGACAAGCGAAGCCAACAGCGGGATCGAGAAGTCGGTTTCGGGCATGAGGATAATGGTTCTTCTGTCACTCATATTCAGTTTCGTTGCGGCTGCCGTCGGTATCGCTTCATTCCTGATGTCAATGAATCTGTTCTGACCTTTTTTGATATATAATGGGTTTCTTTACTAAATACGTTAACTTTATTAAATACTCGCACTATTTAGCAATGCTGGGAACAGCATTGCTAATTTTTGTGTGTGCGCCGGGACTTCAGAAGATCGAGGACAACAGCAGCAATATCGTCAGCGTATTCGTGAACGGAACTCAGGTCGGAACGGTAAAAGATGCGACCGAGGTGAACGGGATGATCCTTGAGGCAAGAAGAAAGATAGCTTCCGGAAGCGGTAATCTGGTACTAGTGGATGCGGATGTCGTTCTGTCGGGATCAACCGATGTCGTCGGGCAGATCGATGACAGGGAGACGATCGTCGAGAACATATACAATGTGCTTCATGAAAACGTTATGAAGACAAAGCAGCCTGCGTATGAGGTAAAGATAAACGAATTCACCGTCAATCTTAAGAGCATTGATGATGTTATCGCGCTTCTTAACGCATCAAAGGCGGAATATGATCCGGATTCGGAATGGAAAGTATGGCTTGTTACGGATAACACGCGCGAACTGAATGTATTGACGACAAAGATAGAAAAGGTATCGGATCAAAAGGTACAGACGATCGATAAACCGATAGTTTTCCCTAAGGGCGGTGCGCTCCTTCGGATGGAAGAGATATATGATTCCGCATTCTCGCCGAAAAACGAGAACTCTTTTGAGTTCGGTGTCAGAAGCATTGATTTTGACGAGAACGTTGAGGTTGTTCAGGCATATGTTGACGGCGATAAGATATCAACGCTCGAAGACGCGATAGAAGCGGTTACGAAAACGAGTCAGAAGAGCAAGAAATACGAGGTCGTGGCCGGAGACACGCTGGGCGGTATAGCGCAGAAGAACGACATGACGATAGATGATATCATCAAACTGAACACGGCAAGCATACCGAATGAAAAAGCAATGCTGCGCGTAGGAGACGAGATAACGATATCATCACCCGAACCCGAACTGTCCGTTGTAAGAACGGAGAGAAGATATTACGAAGAAAACTACGATGCGGAAGTGATCTACATAGATAATGACGAATGGTACACAAACCATACGGAAGTGCTGCAGCAGCCAGTGACAGGATACCGTAAGGTTGTTGCCGATGTCACATACAGAAACGCGGAATTGCTGAATACCGATATACTCTACGAAAACATAACCGTTAAAGCGGTCTCCAAGATCGTAGAGAGAGGTACCAAGATCCCGCCGACATACGTATATCCCGTATGGGGAAGGATATCTTCCGGATTCGGAAGAAGAAAAGCCCCGAAAAGAGGAGCCAGTACATATCATAAAGGTGTCGATTTTGCGGTTCCGATCGGAACCGCGGTCATGGCATCGTGCGGCGGAACGGTCACGAGAGCCGGTTGGGGAAGCGGATACGGATACTGTGTATATATACAGCATCCCGACGGAAGGAGCACAAGGTACGGCCACTTAAGCAAGGTTCTGGTCAAAGCCGGACAGACGGTGTCGCAGGGGCAGAAGATAGCCCTGTCGGGAAATACCGGTGTTTCCACGGGTCCCCACCTTCATTTTGAGATCCTGATAGGGGGCGCTCAAGTAAATCCGCTCAAATATTTGCAGTGATCTTTGTTTAATTTGTTACATTCACCAAAAAAACCCCAAATTGTTGCAAGGGGTTTTTTCGGGTATTATAATTGTAATGTTAAGTAATACTGAGGTGTGAAAGTTGGAGCAGTACGTTATAAAGGGCGGAAACCCGTTGGTGGGTGAGGTCGAGATAGGCGGTGCCAAAAACGCGGCACTGGGTATCCTTGCGGCTTCTGTAATGACGAGTGAGCCCGTGATAATTGAAAATCTGCCGGATGTTCGCGACACGGCCGTTCTCATACAGGCCATGGAAAGTGTCGGTACAGTGGTTGAGCGGATCGACAGGCATACCGTCAGGGTAAATGCAGCGTCGATCAGCGGTTTTACGATAGATGACGGCTACATAAAGAAGATAAGAGCATCTTATTATATGCTGGGAGCTCTTCTCGGAAGATTCAACAAAGCCGAGGTTGCGCTTCCCGGAGGATGCAACATAGGAAGCAGACCGATCGATCAGCACCTGAAAGGTTTCAGGGCTCTCGGTGCAAAGGTCGAAGTTTCAAGAGGTATGATAACCGCTTCGGCAGAGAACCTTGCCGGTAGCCATATTTATATGGACGTTGTTACCGTCGGTGCAACGATAAACGTTATGCTTGCGGCAACGCTTGCATCCGGTAAGACGATAATCGAAAACGCGGCAAAGGAACCGCATGTCGTTGATGTAGCGAACTTCCTCAACAGTATGGGAGCCAACATCAAAGGTGCAGGTACCGATGTCATAAGGATAAAGGGAGTGGAGAAGCTTCACGGGACGACATATTCCATCATCCCCGACCAGATCGAAGCCGGAACGTTCATGTTTGCGGCAGCGATCACAAAAGGGGATATCATGATCAAGAATGTCATCCCCAAGCACTTGGAGTCGATCAGTGCAAAGCTTATCGAGATCGGATGTCAGATTGAGGAATTCGATGACTGTCTTCGCGTGGTTGCTTCAAGGAGGCTGTCAAACACCCAGGTCAAGACTCTTCCGTATCCCGGATTTCCGACGGATATGCAGCCGCAGATCGCGACGACCCTGGCGCTTTCGGAAGGTACGAGTATCGTGACCGAGAGCATATTCGAGAACAGGTTCAAGTATGTAGGTGAACTCCAGAGAATGGGAGCGAACATAAAGGTCGAAGGAAACACGGCCATAATCGAAGGGGTTGATTCATTTACAGGGGCAGGGATATCGGCACCGGATCTTCGTGCGGGAGCGGCACTTGTTCTGGCAGCGCTCGTTGCGGATGGTGTTTCGGTGATAGATGATATAAGATATATAGAGAGAGGTTATGAAGATTTTCCCGAGAAACTGACGGCTCTGGGGGCGGTCATGGAGAAGGTTGAAACCGAGAGAGACATTCAAAAGTTCAGGTTAAAGGTCGGATAGTGTGAAAAGGGTACGAATAACCGATCTTCGGCCGGGAATGAAAACGGCCGAAGATGTTTTTTCATATAATAATCAGATGATAGTGCCGAAAGGCTCTATTCTTGATGATAAAATGATCACCCGTCTGGAGTTCTATTCCGTTCTGGCTGTTCGTATCATTGATGACAGTGTTCCCGACAATACATCGTTTGAATCCGTCGCCGAAGGCGAGATAAGCGAGAATTCATCTTATTCCCAAAAGATCAAAAACAGTAAACAGTTCAAGAGATTTGAATCATCGTTTCTTGAAAACACCGAAGTGTTCAAGGAAAACCTTAAGATCATCGCGGAATCGGGTGCGCAGGTTGACAGCAAGTCAATGATAGAAAGCATAACCGGCCTTATCGAAGAAGACATGACCGGTATAAGCGTGTTCGACATGCTACACAACATGCGCCAGTATGATGATTTTACGTATATGCATTCGATGAACGTGGCGCTCATCTGTCACGTTTTCGGAAAGTGGCTCGGCATGAACGAGACGGATCTTGATATACTGACGCTTGGCGGGCTTCTTCACGACATAGGAAAACTTAAGATTCCCGATAACATAATCAGAAAGCCGGAGAAACTCTCGCCTACCGAATATAACATAATCAAGACGCATTCCCTTCAGGGTTACAATATCCTCAAGGAAAAGAATATCGACGATAACGTAAAACAGATCGCCCTTATGCATCACGAGCGGTGCGACGGATCAGGATATCCGCTCGGGCTGACCGGAGAGAAGATAAACCCGTACGCTAAGATAGTTGCGATAGCGGATGTTTACGATGCGATGACGGCTGCAAGAATCTACCGCGGACCGTTATGTCCGTTCAAAGTCATAAGCATTTTCGAATCCGAAGGTCTGCAGAAATATGACAGCCGTTATATACTGACGTTTTTGGAACATGTTGCGACAACATACATGAACAACAGGGTCCGCCTCAACAACGGAATGGAAGGCGATGTCATATTCATGAACAGGAACCAGTATTCAAGACCGATGCTTCAATGCTCAGACAGATTCATCGATCTGTCCAAGGAACCCGATCTGTATATAGAGACGTTTGTCTGATGAATGATGAATTTTATGAAGATGAAGTTATAGAGGGATTTTATGTTCCCTCCATGCTGAAAAAGGCATGGGGAGTGCAGTTGGATGTCCTTGCCGAAACGGATGCCATCTGCAGGAAGCATAATATCCCTTATTTTGCGGATTGGGGAACGCTTCTGGCGGCGATCCGCCATAACGGGTACATCCCCTGGGATGACGATCTTGACATATCAATGCGCCGGAAAGATTACGAGAGGTTTCTTCACTATGCCGAGAAAGAACTTCCCGAAGGTTTCAAGGTGATGCATTTCAAAAATCACCCCGGTCATCATTTCTTTGTTGCCAGGATAGTCGGCAAGCCAAGGATCTGTTTCGAAGAAGATCATCTGAGACGTTTTCACGGATTTCCGTATATTGCAGGGATCGATCTGTTCGTTCTGGATAATGCGTGCACCGATCGCAATCGCGAGCGGTACAAGTCTAAGGTCGCCGAATTCGTGCTTACCGTAGCGGACAATATTGCGGACGGCAATGCGGAAGGAAATGAAGTTGAGGAAATGCTTTCCCAGTGTGAGTCATACACGGGAAGACGTATAGACAGAAGTCTTGCGGGAGAAGATCTTCGTGTGTTCATGTACGGGATCGTCGAAGAACTGTTTGCATCGATTCCCGATGAAGAATCGGATGCACTGGTTCAGATGATGCCTTTCGGAATGTACGGAAACGAACTGTATATCCCGAAAGAGTATTATAATGAAACGGTAAGGCTTCCCTACATGAATACGACAATGCAGGTGCCGCTTTGTTATGATGCCGTGATGAGAAGAAAGTTCGGAAACTACATGCAGATCCACAAGAAGTGGGACGGTCATGATTATCCGTTCTTCTACGGCCAGCATGAACAGCTCCTCGCGGTGCTTGATTTTGAATTTCCGGCATACAAGGCGGGGCCGGAAGATATAGTTCGCCCGGATCGCACCGGTAATGACGGCGAAGGCCCGGAGGATATAGTTTTCCTGCCGTTTGCCGCAAAGCACTGGAAGTATATGGAAAAACTTTACAGGCATTATGCGGCCGACAGCAGATACCGTGTTCATGTTGTTCCGATCCCGTACTATTACAAAGCGTGGGACGGTGTGCTTGAAAAAGAGGTATTTGCCCCGGAAGATTATCCTGCCGATATCCCCGTGGAGGATTACACACAGACGGATCTTGAACGTATGCATCCCGCAAAGATCATAATCCAAAACCCGTTTGACGAATGGAATACGGTATATTCCGTTAAGCCTCAGTTCTATTCCAAAGTGATCAGACAATACACCGACGAACTCGTATATATCCCGTTCTTCATAACGGATGATTTTACGAAGGAGAACGGTCCCGAATACAGGAACACGGATCATTACGTATGCATGCCGGGGGTGATAAATGCCGATACGGTCATTCTTCCGACGCAGCAGCTCAAGACAGTCTATATCGAAAGACTCGCCGAGTTTGTCGGTTCGGATGACACAAACGTTATCGCGGCACTTGACGGCAGGATACGCGTGTCTCCCGAACTGGTATATAAAGATGATCCTGTTAAAATGTCCGAAGGCGGAAAGACTCTGATATTCTTTACTACAGTCAGCTTCCTTGCCGAAAACGGAAAGTCCGGGATCGACAAGATAAATAAGACTATAGATATTTTTTCGGAGAGCGCGGGAAAGCTTAATGTGATCTGGATATCCCAATGCGTAAAAGGTAATGAGGATAAGATCGATAAAGGCGTGGCAAGTGATTTTCGCGAAGCGGTAAAAAGGTTCGAAAAGCTCGGGATCGGGAAATACGCAGAAGACCCGGACGGATCGGAGTACGACCGCCTTGCAGAGTCGTGTGATGCCTACTACGGAGATCCTTCGGCGCTTGCGCTGAGATTTGTATATGCTCACAAACCCGTGATGATCATCAATGCGAATATACGTTGATCACGTATGTTGAAAGGGGGATTTATGAATTCCAAGATTAAATCGCTGATCAAAAATCTGACACTTGAGGAGAAGGTAAGCCTGTGTTCGGGATCCGACTTCTGGCACACGAAGGAGATCGAGAGGCTCGGAATACCTTCGGTCATGGTCAGTGACGGACCGAGCGGACTTCGTAAACAGGATTACGAAGCCGGAGAAAACAAAGTCAATACGAGTATAAAAGCGGTCTGTTTTCCGACCGCCGTCAATCTTGCCGCAAGCTTTGATGTCGATACGGTAAAGAAAGTGGGAGAGGCTATAGGAGACGAGTGCCAGGCGGAAAACGTTGCCGCCATTCTCGGACCGGGCAATAACATCAAACGTTCACCTCTTTGCGGCAGAAACTTTGAGTATTATTCGGAAGATCCTTATCTGTCGGGTAAGATCGCGGCCGCATTCATAAACGGCGTACAGTCAAAAGGCGTGGGAACATCGCTCAAGCATTTTTGCGCCAACAATCAGGAGTATCGCAGAAACAGTTATGATTCGAGAATAGACGAGAGAACGCTTCGGGAGATATACCTTAAGTCGTTTGAGATCGCAGTCAAAGAGTCCAAGCCCTGGACCGTTATGTGCGCATACAATCTTGTGAACGGTGTACAGATGTCGGAGAACAAGAGGATCCTGACCGATATTCTCCGAAACGAATGGGGATTTGAAGGGCTTGTCGTCAGTGACTGGGGAGCGGTAAGAAACCGCGTGAAAGGCATTGCAGCGGGCCTTGATCTTGAAATGCCGTATTCGTATGCGGCATACGATAAGCTTGTTGTCGATGCGGTTAAAAATAACGAACTTGCGGAAAAAGACCTTGATGCCTGCGTGGAAAGGGTGCTTGAGTTTGTCTATAAAGCGATCGAAAATCACAAAGACGGGGTTGCCTGGGATAAGGAGGAACACCACCTTCTTGCAAGAGAGATCGCGAATGAATGTATAGTGCTGCTAAAGAACGAGAACAAAGTTCTTCCGGTAAGAAACGACGAATATGTTCTGTTTGTCGGGGGATTTGCGCAGAAGCCGCGTTTCCAGGGCGGCGGCAGTTCGCACATTAACTGTGTGAATATCGATTCCGTTCTGTTTGCGGTACAGTGGAATTCGAAAGTGAAATATGAAGAGGGATTTTCGGCATCGAACGATTCGTATGACGAAGTTAAGTTCAACCGTGCCGTCAAGGCAGCACAAAATGCCGACAAGGTCGTTGTGTTTGCCGGACTTCCGGATCTGTATGAGTGCGAGGGATATGACAGGGACCACCTGAATCTTCCCAAGGTACAGAACGATCTGATTGATGCGATAGCGAAGGTCAATCCTCACGTCATAGTGGTTCTTGAAAACGGATCTCCCGTTACGATGCCGTGGATAGACAAGGTCGAAGGGATACTGGAAACATATCTGTGCGGGGAAGGTGTGGGCGTTGCGACCGCACGTGCCCTTTACGGAAAGATCAATCCTTCCGGACGACTTCCGGAAACATTCCCTTTAAGGCTTGAGGACAATCCGGCATATATCGATTTTTCGGGAGACGTTACGAAGATCGAATACAGGGAAGGTATATTTGAAGGTTACAGATACTATACAAAGAGGAACATGCCGGTTCTGTTCCCGTTCGGATACGGGCTTTCATACAGCACGTTCACATACGGAAAGATGACCGTTGAAGCGGATGAGATGACGGACGATGAGACGTTGGAAGTATCGGTCGATGTCATAAACGAAAGCGACATTCCCGGCAAAGAGGTCGTTCAGCTGTATGTTGAAGCCGATATCCCGAATTCAAGGATAAGAAGAGCCGTACGTGAACTCAAGGGATTTTCGAAGGTAAGCCTTGATCCCGGGGAGAAAAAAACGGTATCGTTCATTCTCGATAAGAGTTCATTCGCATATTACGATACGGATATAAACGACTGGTATGTCGAGGGCGGAGATTATGTGATCGAGATATGTAAAAACGCCAGAGATGTGATCACCTCAAGGACCGTTAAGGTTATGCCGAAGAAACCGAAAAAACCGGTGTATGACGAGAATTCGGTATACAAAGACATAATGGAAGATCCCAATGCGGCAAAGATCGCAAAACCGTATTTTGACAAGTATCTGTTCAAGGATCCCGATACGTCAAGTTCCGACGAGGTCGCAACGGAGGCGTTCGGATCCGATCCCGAAATATTCCTGCGTGATACTACGCTCAGAAATGTCGTGAACATGAGCTTCGGAAAGATCACTTACGAAGACATGAGAGAACTGATAGATAAACTCAATAAATAGGAGGATATATGATGTCGGTAAAAAAGATCGTAATAGCTGTATGTACGACAGCTCTTTTGGCGGGTCTGCCCGCGTGCTCGGCGCAGGTCATCAATCAGCAGGCCGCACCGGAGGAAGTCAGCGGAAAGGAAGAGAGTACGGATACGGCCAATGAGAAGGGTGACGGAGGACTTGACGGTGAGCTTGTTACGATAAGCCGTAAAAGCCTGTTGCCGGAGACGTTTGATGAAGAGGATATCAAAAACATCACGCCGGCTGTTCCCGAGATCAAAATTGAAGATGATCTGAGCAATATAATAAACAAGGATGAGTATGAATGGTATCCGAAGGATATGATTGATAAACTCAAAAAGAACGGATTCGTTGTCGGTGACAGCGCCGGAAGAGAGTTCTTCGAACTGTATGAGTCGAACCGTTATTTTCAGACGCCCAATTTTGTTACCGTAGATTCGATGATGCATACGTATCATATATATTTCGCGTATCTGATGAGAGATATCGAGAAGCAGCATCTGTTTGACGATCTGTCTAAGCTGACAGCGGACATGCTTGAAAAGAGCTACGCGCAGTATAACGATCTGAAAGGCAGCGAATGGGAGGAAGCCGCAAAGAGAAATACGGCATTCTTTTCCGTGGCAGCCGTGCTCCTTGATGATAAAGCGAAGATCCCGAATGTAGTTTCCGATATTGCGGAGAAAGAATATAACCTTGTGATGGATGCTTCCGGAATCGAAGATTCGGAAATTACCGGCGACATGGAAGACTATTCCCAATATAAGCCGCGCGGCTATTATGAAGGTGACGAGACGCTCGAGAAGTATTTCAGAGCCATGATGTGGTACGGAAGGAGACAGTTTACCCAGAATGTCGAGGACATGGACAGATCGGCGCTGCTGATCACTCTTGCACTTAATGACGGAAGCTACGAGAAGTGGAGTGATATATATGCGGTGACATCATTCTTTGCCGGTGCGAGCGATGATCTCGGATACTGCGAGTACATGCCGGTTATCGACAAGGTTTACGGAGAAGGTGTAAAAGCATCTGACCTTACGGGTAACGAAAAAGCGTGGGAGGAATTCCACTCGTTAACGGCAAACCTTCGTGCGCCCCGTATCAATTCCATTCCGATCATGGACACGGAAGATGCGGAAAACGTGATCCCCGGATACAGGTTCATGGGACAGCGCTTCACGATCGACGCTACGATAATGCAGGAGCTTGTCTACAGAAGAGTCGGTGAATTCGAAGATGAAGATAAACGTATGCTGCCTGATTTTCTTGATGTTCCTGCGGCTCTCGGGTCTGATATGGCATATTCGATATTAAAAGAAGAAGGTCAGACAAAATACAAGAATTACGATGAGAACCTTGAGGCAATGAAAAAGGAATTCATCAACGATGATACAACGATATGGAATGCGAGTCTGTATGCAGGCTGGCTCAACACGCTCCGTCCGCTTCTTGAGCCTAAAGGAGAGGGGTATCCCACATTCATGCAGAATGATGAATGGACCAAGAAGGATCTTGAGGCATTTGCGGGAAGCTATACTGAGCTGAAGCATGATACGGTACTTTATTCGAAACAGGTAATGGCCGAGATGGGCGGCGGCTGGGAAGAAGATAAGGACTTCAGAGGATATGTCGAACCCGAACCGCTTGTGTTCAGCCGTTTTGAAAATCTTGCAAAAAGCACATCGGAAGGACTGGAGGGACTCGGTTATCTGTCAAAAGATGACAAGGAGAATCTTGAAAAGCTTGCGGATCTTGCAAACAAGCTCAAGACTATATCCGTTAAAGAACTTAAGAATGAGAATCTCTCCGATGAGGAATATGAGCTTATAGAGATATACGGCGGGGAGATAGAGCACTTCTGGCTTGATGCCATGAAAGCTCAGACCGGAGAAGAGTATCCGAATTCCGAAAACTATCCGGCGGCGCTTGTTGTCGATATCGCGACTGATCCGAACGGAAGCGTGCTTGAGATGGCTACGGGAGATCCCGCGGTGATATATGTTGCGGTTCCTGTTGAAGGGAAGCTGCGTATCGCCCAGGGATGCGTATACAGCTTCTATCAATTCGTACAGCCGATATCCGACAGGATGACCGATAAGCAGTGGAGAAGAAAACTAGGGATCGATGTTGATATAGACGACGATTATAATGTTACTTCATACAGGGAAGATGTCAGTCATCCCGAATGGGTGAACAGCTACAGATACTTCTACAATATCGAAGAGTGATGACTAAAAAGACACGGATCATCACAGGTATCGCGGTATCTCTTGTGATCGCACTGTGTGTTGCGACATATTGCGGTTATATCGTACCGCCGCTGTATTCGGCACCGACGGACAAAAAAGTAAGTGACGGGGATTTGGTGATCGAACAAAGCGGGAGAAAGCTTACCGTCGAAAATGAAGGCAGCCCGGTATGGGCTCTCCCGGAAAATGTCCTTGCCCAGGATTTTCTGTATGAGGATATTGACAGAGACGGTAAAGCGGAACTCCTCGTGCTGTGCTGGAAGAGAGGAAGATACGGAAAGCACAGGCCGACGTGGGTAGAGTCGGATGAGATAAAATGGTCTCAGCATATCTTCATATATAATATAGCGGACGGACAGGTGATTCCCAAATGGATGGCCTCCGATATCGGAATGCATGCCCGGTCATGGGAAGCGTATAAAGGAGTCATAACCATCACGGATACATCCGGTGACGTTACAAAATGGGGATGGATACACTGGGGACTTGAGAAATTGTAGAAATTATCGCGAAGCTGTGGTATAATTTCGCTAAAGCAAACAAGGATGTTTGCCGATATAGTTACTGTAGTATCGAAGCGCATGGAAGCATGGGGGTACAGAATGGGTACGATCGAAGAACAGAAGAACGAAGCATTGAAGACGGTTGCCGAATATCTTGAAAAGCTGATCCCGGCGATGGAAAACGTTATCGCGGAGATCAAGGGCGAGATGCAGGAAGATACGGTAGACTTTCTCCTTCAGGTGATCGACGGACTGAACTTTGTCATTGAGACATACAATGTTACAAGGGATGTTGTTAACGATCCCGAACCGCTTATTAACGACGATCAGCTTGAGAAGGCGGTAGGTGTTCTCAGCGAGGGATTTTCGAAGAAAGATTATCCTGCTATAGCCGATGAACTTTCCGGAGACATAGTTCCGTTCCTTAAGGTATTCAAGGCAGCGGCGGATAAGATCGCCTGAGCGGGTACGGCAGCTTATAGAATTAAAAAAGAACTCTGCATATCATGCAGAGTTCTTTCTATTCTGTAAAGACAATTAGCAATAACTTGAGAACATCATTCCGCTGTAATTGCTCGTTATATAAGGTGTGGCGAATCCGTGTCCGGGATTCTTGTAAGCCACAACGGTCTTCTGTGTGTATTCCATCGGATCGAGAGCAACCTGATTGGCACGCTTCAGAACATTTGCGGTAAACTTCTTGATCGCCGAGAACTGGGTCATTGCATCGTCCTCACGTGCGGTCTGTGTCAGAAGATTGTTGTCGACCGAGATAGTACCGTCATTGCCGAAGCTCAGTCCTATCGATTCAAGTTCCGAAGAATAGAGCTGCGCCGCTTTGTTCATCTCGTTGACAAGCTTCTTCGAATACGGCTGCTTCTCGGCATATGAATTCACATTGTCTATGAAGGAATTGTATGCGCTAACGAGATTGTTGATATTCTCCGTAACCGATTCGACGTCGGTCTTAAGCCCTATGCTGACCGATGTTCCTTCTTCGCTTACACCGTTAAGATTGATCTCGTACATCTTCTCTATTGAGAAGTGATTGGAGAAAGTGCTTCGAGCTTCACCGTTTAATATGAACTGGGAGTTCTTCGGGAACTCGGTCACATCACCTATTCCGAAATATTCAACCGTACCGGCTGTCTTGTGGGTGTTGTTATCCGAAATATCAAAGTTCGTAACACCGTTCCTGCCGCGGATACCTGTCTCATCGGACTTGATCGAAAGGGCAACCCTGCCGTTCTCGTCCTCAAGGACGGACGCGTTAACTCCGATATTGGAACGGGTGATAAGTCTTGCAAGCTTCTCTTCAATTATCTTATTGGTATCATTCTCACCGATATTGAACTGGAACTCGTAGTCCATATCTCTTGAATGGATATCAAAGGAGTATGTTCCGGGTTCAAGATCCATCGTATCGGGTTCGAGATATTTACCGCGGTTCTCCTGTCCGCCCGCGAGCTGTTCAACCGAGATCTCGAGAGACGGGAACGAATCGGGATCTATCTCTCCGGTTCCGATGAATGATGCCGATATGACATTCTCATCGCTTGATGCCACTGCCTTCTGATCGAGCATGTTGTCGGAGTTGTCCATGGACAGCGAAGATATCACGTTCTTGAGTGAACGCGCATTCTCTTTGAGCCCGACAGCAAATTCCTGCGTGGAAGGAGAATTGTCCAACAGGAACAGAGGAGCATCTTTATTCATCTTAACAATGGAATTATAAAGACCGCGCAACTCGCTCTTCTTGTGGGTATCATACTTACTGTTGGTACCCTGTGGCGCGTACGTGGTCAGGAAATGGTTATATACTGTAGAAATAGCTGTATTGTCTGCCATTGTTTGCCCCTCCTTTCTTCCTTGAATGGTTCAGCTTCCACGGAGTCAGTTCCGAGTTCTGTTCTTAAGGATAGAACAGACGCCTGGGCATAAAATGCTACTTTTATGTCTATATACTACTATGAAAATCACGGGAAAGCAAGCATTTTCGCCTGCAAAAAGGGCTAAAAACCGCCCAAAAAATAACAATAATTATTTAATAAAATTGGGCATAATTACAATAAAACAGTAAAAATGTCTACATATAGTATAGTGATCCCCGATAATACTCATCATATGCCCGAAAAAATAGGGGCCTCGAAATATCAAAAATCGATTGACGGAGGCGCATTGCTGTGTTATATTAATTCGGCGAGACGAATTCAGGTCTTTTTTTTGTGCTGTAAATAAGTCCGCAACAGGTCAGATTCTCAAAGGAGAGGTGAAAATATGCGTACCAGAATAACACTTGCCTGCACAGAGTGCAAGAACAGAAACTACGATACCAAGAAGGATAAGAAGACTCATCCCGATCGTATGGAGACAAAGAAATACTGCAGATTCTGTAAGAAGCATACATTACATAAGGAGACGAAGTAATGGCAGACACTAATAAGGGAACCGAAGTTGCCCAGAAGGGTAAAGGATGGTTTAAGGGTCTGAAAGCCGAATTCCATAAGATCAGTTGGACATCCAAGGATGATGTTACAAAACAGACTATTGCTGTTGTTGTAGTATCGGTTATTCTGGGCCTTCTCATCGCATTGATAGATTTCGTTCTTCAGTCAGGGATCAATTTCCTGATCTCGCTGTAAGGAGGTGTTGTAATGGCAGATACAAAAGACATCGAACTTACGGAAGAGATCACCGAAGAGGCTGCTGATCAGGGATTTGCCGAGGATGCCGCAGCAAAAGAAAGCGGACCCAAGGCGAACTGGTATGTTGTACATACATATTCCGGATATGAGAATAAGGTTAAGGCCAATATAGAGAAGACTATCGAGAACAGACATCTTGAGGACGAGATCCTTGAGGTCCGTGTTCCGATGCAGGATGTTACCGAGGTTAAGAACGGCGTCAGAAAAACAAGCGCCAAGAAGATGTTCCCCGGCTATGTCCTTATAAATATGATAATGAACGACGTTACATGGTACGTTGTCAGAAATACGAGAGGCGTAACGGGATTTGTCGGTCCCGGAAGCAAGCCGGTCCCTCTGTCTGATGCGGAGATGAAGCCCCTCGGTATCAAGACGGAGAACGTATTCATCAACTTCACCGAGGGCGATACGGTCAATGTTATTGCCGGTGTTTGGAAGGATACGGTCGGAGTCGTTCAGCGTATGGATATGGGTAAACAGACCGCGACAATCATGGTTGAACTGTTCGGTCGTGAGACACCCGTTGAGATCAGTTTCGACGAGATAAACAAGTCGAATTATTGATTCGAGTTCCTTGTGAACTGTGGGAGGGATTGTCCCGCCACTACCACATTTTTATATAGGAGGCTATTATGGCTAAGAAAGTAGAAGGTTACATCAAACTTCAAATTCCCGCCGGTAAAGCAACACCGGCACCCCCGGTTGGCCCTGCACTCGGTCAGCACGGCGTGAACATCGTTGAGTTCACAAAGCAGTTTAACGCAAAGACGGCAGATAAGGGCGACGTTCTTATTCCCGTCGTAATTACGGTTTACGCAGACAGAAGCTTTTCTTTTATCACGAAGACACCTCCTGCTGCAGTTCTCATCAAGAAAGCCTGCAACATCAAGTCGGGTTCGGGTGTTCCGAACAAGACAAAGGTTGCAACTCTTTCAAAAGAGAAGTGTCGTGAGATAGCTGAGATGAAGATGCCGGATCTTAATGCGGCTTCAATCGAGGCAGCTATGAGCATGATCGCAGGAACAGCCAGAAGTATGGGCGTTACAGTTGAGGAGTAGGAGGAAGCTTAAATGAAACACGGAAAGAAATATACTGAAGCGGCTAAGCTTGTAGATCGTGCTACTTCCTATGAGCCCGCTGAAGCAATCGCACTTGTTAAGAAGACCGCAACGGCTAAATTTGACGAAACGGTTGAAGTACATATCCGTACGGGTTGTGACGGAAGACACGCCGAGCAGCAGATCAGAGGAGCAGTTGTTCTTCCGAACGGAACAGGTAAGACCGTAAGAGTTCTTGTATTCGCAAAGGGTGACAAGGTATCCGAGGCTGAATCGGCAGGAGCTGATTATGTCGGCGGTGACGAGCTCATCCCGAAGATCCAGAACGAAGGATGGCTTGATTTTGACGTAGTTGTAGCAACTCCCGATATGATGGGTGTTGTCGGACGTCTCGGTAAGGTGCTCGGTCCCAAAGGACTTATGCCCAACCCCAAGGCCGGAACGGTTACAATGGATGTTGCAAAAGCTATCGCCGATATCAAGGCAGGTAAGATCGAGTACAGACTCGACAAGACCAACATCATTCACTGCCCTGTCGGCAAGGCAAGCTTTTCCGAAGAGAAGCTTTCGGAGAACTTCAACGCTCTCATGGAAGCGATCGTAAAGGCTAAGCCTTCGGCACTCAAGGGACAGTACTTAAGAAGCATCAGCCTTTCCACAACAATGGGACCCGGTGTAAAAGTTTCTACAGCAAAGTATTGATTTATGGTATTATTAACCCGGCAGGTTTCTGCCGGGTTATTTTATTATGATTGCAGGACAAAAGGGATCACATGAAAACGATCATTCCTTCGGAGAAAATCACATCGATCACATTATCGGCCGTACTCGTTTGCGTATCGCTTCTTTGCGGATGCAACGGTCCGATCGGTAAGCTTCTTCCGGATGTAAGCGTGACGGTCAAAACGGAAGATACTGAGATTGTTTCCGCTCCCGCAGTTCCTCCCGTGATATCGATAAACGATGATGCCGAATCCGTGATCACGGCGAGTGAGGAAGAGGAAGAGATCGTTTACGAAGAGATATACGATCCGGTGAACAAAGAGTATTCTGTTCGGACGGCGGATCCTTCTCAGGTAACGCTTGCTTTTGTCGGTGATGTGGGGTTTGCACAGGGATATGCAACGATAAACAAATACAGGAGCAACGGTAGCGACATTCACAACAGCATGGATGAAGGTGTTCTGTCCACGATGCAGGGCGTTGATATAATGATGGCCAACAACGAGTTCCCGTACAGTGACAGGGGAACTCCGACAGCGGGCAAGACTTTTACATTCCGCGCGGATCCGAAAGACGTGCATATAATGAGGGATATGGGCGTCGATATAGTCGGGCTTGCGAACAATCATGCCTATGATTACGGTCCCGATGCGCTCATCGATACTATAGACACGTTAAATGACGCACAGCTCCCGTTCGTTGGTGCCGGAAAGAACATTGATGAAGCGATGCATCCCGCGTATTTTCACGCAAACGGTCATATTATATCGATAGTTGCGGCAACCCAGATAGAGCGGCTCGGAAGTCCCGATACCAAAGAAGCGACAGCGGATTCGCCGGGAGTACTTCGTACTCTCGATCCGAAAAAGGCGGTAGCAGCCATAAAAGAAGCAGCCGAACACAGTGATTTTACGGTAATGTTCGTACACTGGGGAACCGAGAGCACAGACCTTGTCGAACAGAGTCAGCGAGATCTGGCGCGTGCATATGTCGATGCGGGAGCGGATCTTGTCATAGGAGCACATTCGCACTGTTTACAGGGAATAGATTATGTCGATGATGTTCCGGTGTTCTACAGCCTCGGCAACTTCTGGTTCAATTCCAAGACGCTTGATACGTGTATCGTAAGGACGACGCTTGATGAAGAATGCAAGCTGTCGAAGGTGGAGTTCATTCCGTGCATTCAGAGAGGATCGTGTGTTGTGAGCGCTACCGAGAGCGAGAAGTCGAGGATAATCGAATACATGCGTGGAATCTCAAATTACGCCGAGATCGATGATGAGGGATATGTAACGAAATCCGATACGGATCATAATACACAGAACGGGCAGAATACCTCGCCTGCAAGAAAGCCCGCCGAGCCGGCCGCGGAAGAAGCAGGTGAGGGAGCGGCTGATGCCGGGGAAGCGTTACAGCTTCCGGACTGGGCAGTTGATCCGAACTCGATTGAGTAAGTCGAAAAAACAGATTGACAACAGCATATACGTATGGTAAGTTAGGAAAGGTCGCGCGAGCGGCCGGCCGAAGACAGCAGGTGAGACTGTAAGGAGGGACCCGCGAAGCGGGAGGATTCCTTACTGTACCGCGAGCCCACGTCGCCGACAGGCGGCTATTGATGGGCGAGCGTCCTTGATCTCGTAAGTAACGTTCAGTTCGCCTGCCGAGGAGAAAGCGAGTTATCAATCACGTTGATATTATGCCCGTTCCGTCTTCGGAGCGGGTTTTTTGACATAATTGGACCGGATGGTTCACAAAAGACTCCGTTTTCGGCAAAGAATCGAAAATCTATAAGGAGGTAAAAAATGGCAAAGGTAGAACTTAAGAAACCTGTAGTTGACGAAATATCCGAAGTGGTTAAAGATGCCCAGGGTGTCGTTCTTGTTGATTACCGAGGTCTTACCGTTGAACAGGATACGATACTTCGTAAGCAGCTTCGTGAAGCAGGTATCACTTACAAGGTTTACAAGAACACAATGATGAACTTTGCGTTCAAGGGTACCGATCTTGAGGCACTTGCTCCTCATCTTGAAGGTCCCAGTGCCATCGCTGTCTCAAAAGAAGACGCAACAGCACCTGCACGTGTTATCGTTAAGTTTGCAAAGGACGCTCCCCAGCTGGAGCTCAAGGCAGGCGTGATCGAAGGCGTGCTCTACGATGCAAAGGGAATCGCAGAGGTTGCCAAGATTCCCGGAAGAGAAGAACTTCTCTCCAGACTGCTTGGTTCACTTCAGTCTCCTGTTGCTAACTTCGCACGCGTTATCAATCAGATCGCGGAGAAGGGTGGAGAGGCAGCTCCCGCTAAGGAAGAGGCTCCCGCTGAGGAAGCAGCACCCGCTGAAGAGGCAGCACCGGTAGAAGAGGCAGCACCTGCCGAAGAAGCAGCTCCTGCAGAAGCAGAAGCACCTGCTGAGGAAGCACCCGCGGCAGAATAGTCACAGACGATAATTTAGGAGGAAAATACAATGGCAAAGATGTCAACAGCAGAATTTATTGATGCTATTAAAGAGTTAACAGTATTAGAGCTTAACGATCTTGTTAAGGCTTGTGAAGAAGAGTTTGGCGTATCTGCAGCAGCAGGTGTTGTTGTGGCAGCAGCAGGCGGCGCAGCTGACGGCGGTGCAGCAGGCGAAGAGAAGAGCGAATTCGATGTAGAACTTACAGATGTAGGTCCCAACAAGGTTAAGGTCATCAAAGTCGTTCGTGAAGCTACAGGTCTCGGCCTGAAGGAAGCTAAGGATCTTGTTGATTCAGCTCCGAAGGTACTTAAGGAAGGCGCTTCCAAGGAAGAGGCTGAGGATATCAAGACCAAGCTTGAAGCTGAAGGCGCTAAGGTTACACTTAAGTAATCAAAAAAATATTACGGAAAAATTAAATTTTTCTTGACTCTAAAAAGAGCTTGTGTTACCATGGATAACGCACTATTGTGGTTTCATAGGCTCTTTTTGCGTGCTTTTTTATTGAAAAACCGCTAAATATGGGGGCTTTGATGAGTTTGCCCACAAGTGCATGTTAAGTTCAATTTAAATAGAAGAACGGGGTGAAAACGTCAATGGAAAAGAACAGGATACGTCCGGTTACGGTTGGCAATAGCACAAGAATGAGCTTTTCGCGTCAGAAAGAAGTTCTTGAGATGCCGAATCTCATAGAAGTTCAGAAAGACTCGTACCAATGGTTTCTGGATGAAGGTCTGAAGGAAGTCTTTGCGGACATCTCTCCCATCACAGACTACAGCGGAGTGTTAAGTCTCGAGTTTGTTGATTTCAAACTTTGTGAAGAAGATGTCAAGTATTCTATTGAAGAGTGTAAGGAAAGGGATGCAACTTATGCTGCCCCGCTCAAAGTAAGAGTACGTCTTTACAACAAGACGGACGATAAGATCATAGAACATGAGATCTTTATGGGCGACCTTCCTCTTATGACGGCTACGGGCACATTTGTCATCAACGGTGCCGAGCGTGTAATCGTCAGTCAGCTGGTACGTTCCCCCGGTATATACTACGGAATCACCCACGACAAATTCGGTAAGAAACTGTACTCATGTACGGTAATTCCCAACAGAGGTGCATGGTTGGAGTACGAAACGGACTCCAATGATGTCTTCTTTGTGCGTGTGGATCGTACGAGAAAGGTTCCCGTTACCGTGCTGCTCCGTTCACTCGGACTTGGCACAAACGAGGAAATACTCGATCTGTTCGGTGACGAACCCAAGATCCTCGCTTCATTCGGAAAGGATGTTGCGACAAACTATCAGGAAGGTCTTCTTGAGTTATATAAGAAGATACGTCCCGGTGAGCCTCTTGCGGTTGAGAGCGCCGAGTCTCTGATCAATGCGATGTTCTTCGATTCAAGAAGATACGATCTCGCAAAAGTCGGACGTTACAAATTCAATAAGAAGCTTATGCTCCGTTACCGTATCAGGAACAGGGTGATCGCTGAGGATGTTATCGATCCCAACACGGGTGAGATCCTTGCGAAGGCAGGTGACACGGCTACGATGGAACTTGCCGACAAGATTCAGAATGCGGCTGTTCCTTATGTTGTTGTTCAGTGCGAGGAGCGTAACGTAAGAGTTCTGTCGAATCTTATGGTAGACATTACAAGCTTCATCGACTGCAATCCCAAGGAGCTCGGCATTACGGAGCTTGTATATTATCCCGCACTGCAGGAACTTCTTGCGGAATACGGAAATGATCCCGACGCTCTTGCGGATGCGATCTCGGAATCCGTACATGCTCTTATTCCGAAGCACATCACAAAGGAAGATATTTTTGCTTCCATAAACTATAATATGCATCTCGAATACGGGATCGGACATGACGATGATATCGATCACCTCGGTAACCGTCGTATCCGTGCCGTTGGTGAGCTGTTACAGAACCAGTACAGAATCGGTCTGTCGAGACTTGAAAGAGTTGTCCGCGAGAGAATGACGACTCAGGATCTTGAAGGCATATCGCCTCAGCAGCTTATCAATATCAAGCCCGTTACTGCGGCAGTCAAAGAGTTCTTCGGATCTTCGCAGCTGTCACAGTTCATGGATCAGAACAACCCGCTTGGTGAGCTTACTCATAAGAGAAGGCTTTCGGCACTCGGTCCCGGTGGTCTTTCAAGAGACCGTGCCGGATTTGAGGTTCGAGATGTCCACTATTCGCACTACGGAAGAATGTGTCCCATCGAGACACCCGAAGGTCCCAACATCGGACTGATCAACTCGCTTGCATGCTATGCGAGGATCAATGAGTACGGTTTTGTTGAGGCTCCTTACAGAAAGATAGATCACACGGATCCCGCGAATCCGGTCGTAACGGATGAAGTTGTTTACATGACGGCCGATGAAGAGGATAACTACCATGTGGCTCAGGCTAACGAGCCTCTTGATGCGGACGGTCATTTCGCAAGAAACAACGTATCGGGACGTTACCGTGATGAGACTCAGGAATATGACAAGTCCATGTTCGAGTTCATGGATGTATCACCTAAGATGGTGTTCTCCGTTGCTACGGCGCTTATCCCGTTCCTTGAGAACGACGATGCCAACCGTGCTCTGATGGGTTCGAACATGCAGCGTCAGGCTGTACCTCTTCTTCGTACGGAGGCGCCTGTTATCGGTACGGGAATGGAACCCAAGGCAGCTGTTGACTCGGGTGTATGCGTTGTCGCAAAGAAGCCCGGTACTGTAGTCAGTTCCGTATCCGATGAGATCGTGATCAAGAACGATGATAAGACTATGGAAACTTATCATCTTACAAAGTTCCTTCGCTCAAACCAGTCAAACTGCTACAACCAGAAGCCTATAGTAGACAAGGGTGATCATGTTGAAGCAGGACAGGTTATCGCGGACGGACCTTCCACATCAAACGGTGAGATGGCTCTCGGTAAGAACCCTCTCATAGCGTTCATGACATGGGAAGGATACAACTACGAGGATGCCGTTCTTCTGTCGGAGAGACTCGTTCAGGAAGACGTATACACATCCGTTCATATCGAGGAACATGAAGCGGAAGCAAGAGATACAAAGCTCGGACCCGAAGAGATCACAAGGGATGTTCCCGGTGTCGGTGAAGATGCCCTTAAGGATCTTGATGAGAACGGTATCATCCGTATCGGTGCGGAGGTAAGAGCCGGAGATATCCTTGTCGGAAAAGTCACTCCCAAGGGAGAAACCGAACTTACCGCAGAAGAAAGACTTCTTCGTGCGATCTTCGGTGAGAAGGCGAGGGAAGTAAGAGATACATCCCTTAAGGTTCCTCACGGAGAGTACGGTATCATCGTTGATGCCAAAGTATTTACAAGAGAAAACGGAGATGAGCTCCCGCCCGGAGTCAACAAATCCGTAAGGATATATATCGCTCAGAAGAGAAAGATATCCGTAGGTGATAAGATGGCCGGTCGTCACGGTAACAAGGGTGTTGTTTCCCGCGTGCTTCCGATCGAGGATATGCCTTATCTTCCCAACGGACGTCCCGTGGACATCGTCCTCAATCCCCTGGGTGTTCCTTCGCGTATGAATATCGGACAGGTTCTTGAGATCCATCTGTCGCTTGCGGCAAAGGCACTCGGATTCAATATTTCAACACCTGTCTTTGACGGAGCGGACGAAGATGACATAATGGATACGCTCGATCTTGCCAACGACTATGTAAATCTTCCTTTTGATTCAAAGGAGGCAAAAGACAAGTCGGAGGTTACATTCGAGAGTCTTCATAAGGAAGAACTTCTTCCCGAGGTTTATGAATACCTGTCGGAGAACAGAGAACACAGAAAACTCTGGAAGGGTGTTCCGATATCAAGAGACGGTAAAGTCAGACTTCGTGATGGACGTACCGGTGAGTATTTTGACAATCCGGTCACGATAGGTCACATGCATTACCTTAAGCTCCACCATCTGGTAGACGATAAGATACATGCACGTTCAACAGGCCCGTACTCACTCGTAACCCAGCAGCCTCTCGGCGGTAAGGCCCAGTTCGGCGGACAGCGTTTCGGTGAGATGGAAGTTTGGGCCCTGGAGGCATACGGCGCATCATACACACTGCAGGAGATCCTGACGGTCAAGTCTGATGACGTTATAGGCCGTGTTAAGACATACGAAGCTATCATCAAGGGCGACAACATTCCCGAGGGTGGTATTCCGGAATCATTCAAGGTTCTGCTCAAGGAGTTACAGTCACTCGGACTTGATGTGCGCGTTCTCAAAGACGACAATACGGAAGTAGAGATCAAAGAAACCGTTGATTACGGCGAAACGGATATGCGTTCCGTTCTTGAGGGAGACTTCAAGGATTACCGCAAGGAAGAGAACTTTGCGAAGAGCGGATACAGCACGCAGGAATTCGACGAAGAAAGCGGAGATCTCGTTGACGTCGAAGAATCCGATGAAGAATATGATGATTCGGATGAAGAGTTTGAAGAAAGCTACGACGACACAGAGGAATGATCTGAGCCAATACTTTTGTAAAGGAGCTAAACATGGCAGAACAAAACAAAGAAGCTTACGAGCCTTTAACATTTGATGCGATCCGGATCGGACTCGCATCACCTGAGAAGATAAAAGAGTGGTCAAAGGGAGAAGTAAGAAAGCCCGAGACGATCAACTACAGAACGCTCAAGCCCGAGAAGGACGGTCTGTTCTGTGAGAGGATCTTCGGACCCTCAAAGGACTGGGAATGTCACTGCGGAAAGTATAAGAAGATCCGCTATAAAGGAGTTATCTGTGACCGATGCGGAGTTGAGGTAACAAAGGCAAACGTTCGTCGTGAACGTATGGGCCATATCGAACTGGCTGCGCCTGTATCTCATATCTGGTACTTCAAGGGTATCCCGAGCCGTATGGGTCTGATTTTGGACCTGTCTCCGAGAACACTTGAAAAAGTCCTGTACTTTGCAAACTACATAGTACTCGATCCTATGGCTACCGACCTTAAGTACAAGCAGGTACTTACCGAAGCGGAATATCAGAAGGAGTGCGAGGAATACGGGTACGGCAAGTTCCGTGTCGGAATGGGTGCCGAAGCCATCAAAGAACTTCTCATGGCTATCGATCTTGACGCAGAGGCGGAAGATCTCAAGACTCAGCTTGAGGATTCGACCGGTCAGAAGAAGGCAAAGATCATAAAGAGACTTGAAGTTGTTGAAGCTTTCCGTGAATCCGGGAACAAGCCCGAGTGGATGATAATGGATGTCATTCCGGTCATTCCCCCCGATCTTCGTCCTATGGTTCAGCTTGACGGCGGAAGATTCGCAACAAGTGACCTTAACGATCTGTACAGAAGAATAATCAACCGTAACAACCGTCTGAAGAGACTTCTTGAACTCGGTGCTCCCGACATTATCGTCCGCAACGAGAAGAGAATGCTTCAGGAGGCTGTTGACGCACTTATAGACAACGGACGTCGCGGCCGTCCCGTAACGGGCCCCGGCAACAGACCCCTTAAGTCGCTTTCCGACATGCTTAAAGGTAAGTCGGGTCGTTTCCGTCAGAATCTTCTCGGTAAGCGTGTCGACTATTCGGGACGTTCGGTTATCGTCGTAGGTCCGGAACTGAAGATCTATCAGTGCGGTCTTCCGAAAGAGATGGCTATCGAGCTGTTCAAGCCTTTCGTAATGAAGGAACTCGTTGCGAACAAGTCAGCTCACAACATAAAGAACGCAAAGAAGATGGTTGAGCGTCTTCGTCCCGAAGTATGGGACGTTCTGGAAGACGTTATCAAGGAACATCCCGTTATGCTGAACCGTGCACCAACACTGCACAGACTCGGTATTCAGGCATTCGAGCCGATACTTGTCGAAGGTAAGGCAATAAAGCTTCATCCTTTGGTATGTACCGCATTCAATGCCGACTTCGACGGTGACCAGATGGCTGTGCACCTTCCTCTTTCGGTTGAGGCACAGGCAGAGTGCAGATTCCTTCTGCTCTCACCCAACAACCTTCTTAAGCCTTCGGACGGCGGACCTGTTGCGGTTCCGTCACAGGATATGGTCCTCGGTATCTATTACCTCACAATGGAGAAGATGAGAGATCTCTCCAAGGATCCCGATTTTGAAGGCGAAGCCGAAGTAAGCTTCCCGGCAACGGATGCCGAAGCTCAGAAGGCAAAGGAAACAATAAAAGAGTACAACGATATACCGGAGAAGCATGCCGAAAGAGAACAGATTCGTTCTTCGTTTATTGAGGCAGCGATCAAAGCATTTGATACATATCAGACTGCAAAGGCAAAGGCAGTCAAAGCCGGCAAGAGCCTTGATTCGATAAAGGAAACGGCTCTTGAGCGCGATACGCTGATCCGTGTAAATATCGATCCCGAGCGTGACAGATGGATCGTCTGTGAGATGGTCGACATACTCGGAAGATATTTCAACTCAATGAACCAGGCACTTCTTGCGTACGAGAATCAGGAGATCACTCTCCATCAGCCGATCAATGTATACAGAGAGAAGACTCTCGCTGACGGCACGAATGTATCGGGTGTGATCAAGACAACGCTCGGAAGACTGATCTTCAATGAGATACTTCCTCAGGATCTCGGATTCGTTGACAGGGAAGACCCCGAGAATGCTCTTAAACTTGAGATCGCATTCCATGTCGGCAAATCAGACCTTAAGAAGATACTTGAAAGAGTCATCAACAATCACGGTGCAACCAAGACAGCCGAAGTTCTTGATGACATCAAGTCGATGGGTTACAAGTATTCGACTCAGGCGGCCATGACCGTTTCAATTTCCGATATGACGGTTCCCGCAGCCAAGCAGGAAATGCTCGACAAGGCCCAGGCTACCGTTGAGGAGATCACAAAGAACTACAGACGTGGTCTTATCACGGAGGAAGAGAGACACGACGGTGTCATCAACACCTGGAAGGCTACCGACGAGAACATCACAAAAGAGCTTATCGACGGACTTGATAAATACAATAACATTTACATGATGGCGGATTCGGGTGCCCGTGGTTCAAACAAGCAGATCAAACAGCTTGCCGGAATGCGTGGACTGATGGCTGATACAACAGGTAAGACCATCGAGCTGCCCATCAAGTCAAACTTCCGTGAAGGTCTTGACGTTCTGGAGTACTTCATGTCAGCACACGGTGCACGTAAAGGTCTGTCCGATACGGCACTTCGTACAGCCGACTCGGGTTACCTGACGAGACGTCTTGTTGATATCTCACAGGAGCTGATCATCCGTGAACAGGATTGCTCCGAGAAGCGTAACCAGATACCGGGAATGCACGTAAGGGCATTTGCTGACGGTAAGGAAGTGATCGAGACACTTCGTGACCGTATACTCGGAAGATATGCGGCTGAGGATATAGTTGATAAAGACGGAAATGTCCTTGTCAAAGAAAATCATATGATCACACCGAGACGTGTGGAGATCGTTCTGAAGAATGCCGTGGATTCCGAAGGAACACCCATCATGGAATCAAAGATCGGTGTTAAGATCCGTACGATACTTACGTGTAAATGCCATAACGGAATATGCTCGAAGTGCTACGGTGCCAACATGGCGACCGGTGAGATGGTTCAGGTCGGTGAAGCTGTAGGTATCATTGCCGCACAGTCTATCGGTGAGCCCGGTACACAGCTTACGATGAGAACGTTCCATACCGGTGGTGTTGCCGGAGACGATATCACACAGGGTCTTCCCCGTGTCGAGGAGTTGTTTGAGGCACGTAAGCCCAAGGGACTTGCAATCATATCGGAGATCGCCGGACGTGCGGTCCTTCATGATACGAAGAAAAAACGTGAAGTCGTTGTAACAAACGATGAGACAGGTGAGAGCAAGACTTACCTTATCCCTTACGGATCAAGATCCAAGATCACTGAGGAGGGCGTTGATATCCAGGCCGGTGACGAGCTGACCGACGGTTCCGTCAATCCTCATGACATACTGAAGATCAAAGGTGTCCGTGCGGCGCAGGATTACATGCTCCGTGAGGTTCAGAGAGTTTACAGACTTCAGGGTGTTGAGATCAACGACAAGCATATCGAGGTTATCGTTCGTCAGATGCTTAAGAAAGTCCGCATCGAAGACGACGGAGACTCGGAACTTCTGCCCGGTTCCCTCGTGGATGCACTCGAACTCGAGGACATCAATGAGGCTCTTGAAGCGGAAGGCAAGAAGACCGTTGAAGCAAAGCAGGTTATGCTCGGTATCACAAAGGCCAGCCTTGCTACGAGCTCGTTCCTGTCGGCGGCTTCCTTCCAGGAGACGACAAGAGTTCTTACCGAGGCAGCCATAAAGGGTAAGGTAGACCCGCTTATCGGACTGAAAGAAAACGTCATAATCGGTAAGCTGATCCCTGCCGGTACAGGTATGAAGCAGTACAGAAACGTTATGCTTGACACAACGCTTCCCGACAGCCTTATAGTTCCGAAGGAGGAAGAGGTCATTCCCGAATATGAGGATGCATACGAGGATGAAGATCAGGTCGATCTCGAAGAAGATATCGAAATCGAAGAGGAACTTGAAGAGGTAGCGGAAGACGCGGAAGAATAATTCCGCAGCCGCTGACCTGAATAGGTAAATAAAAAGACAGAGGAGACAAACTCCTCTGTCTTTTATTTTATAAAGGATCCTGATCGGATCAGTAATTCACATACATTGATGCAACGGTCGCTTCGGCTTCCTTGGAAAGCTGATAAGCACGGATCGGATGGAAATATCCGGAAGACATCCTGAATGCTTTACGATTAACAGGTGAAAGCTTTCCGGTCAGCTCGTATGTATTCTTGCGGATCGTAAGATACCATGCTGAATACATGAATACGATCACCGCAACAAACGAAGCAAAAGGAATCCATAAGATATAACCCGAAATACCCGTGTGGGGAACCGCTGCAAGCGGAACGTCTTCATTCTGAACTACAAAGAACACGTAATCGCCCGTAGACATCGCTGCTTCCGCAGTCTGACCGGCGGTTGTTTCCGTAGCCATGAATCCGAGTATCGGAAGAAGAAACAGAAATATAAATGCTATCGTTGCAAGAGTGTTGACAATGATTTTACGTTTTACCGTCATGATTAACCTCTTTTCAAAAAACAAATAACATATCCTTACATGAATAAAGACACCGCATATAACGAAAAAGGTTCAGTTTTTTGGTGCCTAAAAATCTTTTCTTTTCATGTCACAAGGTATATAATAAACTGGATTTGGTATGATTTCAACCGAAACTGATCAGGGGCGGGACGATAGAAATGAGAGACGATTATTTCAAAAGCTACAAGATGTTCAAGTTCATCCAACTGGCACTTCTTGTGATATTTGCCATCTGTTTTTTTCTCTTTATATTTCTTGACGACAATTTAAGAGTAAGCGTGTTCTCCAATAAGGTCCTTTTGACGATATGTGTGTTCCTCTGGGCATTCATGATATACAGTGTTGCCTGCATTATCATGGACTTCAGGCTACTTGAGGGTCACATCGTTCACGATCACGTTCTTAAAAGAGCGGTGTATGTTGATGCACTGACAGGTATTCCGAACAGATTTTCCTGTGACCAGATATTTGAGAAATATGAAAGCGAGCAGGATATTTCGTCCCTCGGATGCGCACTTATAAGGATAGATAATCTCGACGAGATCAACCAGGATCACGGCAGGAGCAGCGGTAATGTGGCTCTCAAGGAATTCTCGTCGATGGTGGAGCGTATCAGCGCTTACTATGGATTTGTCGGAAGAAATAACGGTAACGAATTCCTTGTAGTTATCGAAAACTGTAATAATGACAAGATGGAGAAATTTGCGGCCGAACTGGAAAAAGAGATCTCTCTTTACAACAAGACTTCGGGCGGATATGAGATAAAGATCGATGTTTCGAAGATACTTAATGAAACAGTCGGATTGACGGATTTCAGAGAACTCGTAGCAAGGCTGTACGATAATACCAAGGTGTAAGTATGGCTGATTTTAATCATGCCTATATAGGACGGCTCGTCCAAAAATCACAAAGAGGAGACAGTGATGCTTTTGCCGAACTGTATGCCATAACTTACCAGCATACTTACAACTACGCGGCGCACTATCTCCGGGATATGAATCTCGCGCAGGATGCCCTGCAGGAAACATACATCCTCGCTCTGCGAAACATTTCGGGGATAAAGGAACCGACGTTGTTCGTGGCATGGCTTAATCAGATATGTTTCCGGGTATGCTACGATATGGAACGCAAGAACCGGCAGGAATACGGGGAGAACAATCCCGAACTGCTGGAACTTGTAAGCGATGATTACATCGACCATAATCCGGAGGAACAAACGGAAACGGCTGATGAAACATCGAGGTTAAAGGAAGCGATAATGTCTCTTCCCTTTAACGAGCAACAGGTAGTCGTTATGCGCTACTACAACGACATGAAGCTTGAGGACATTGCCTCGGCGCTATCGTGTTCGAGAAGCAGCGTCAAGCGGTACCTGATATCAGCAAGAGACAGGCTGAAAATAATGCTCAGAAAGGGGAATGAAGATGTTTAGAAGAAATAAGACATACAGTATAAACAGAAAAGCAGCCAACGAAGCGCTTCAAAACGTCTTCGCTGCCTGCGAGCAGACACCCAATACACAGTCATTGGATGCACTGCTGTTTAAGAATATAGCAAATACTACACTGGTCAAGGCGGGCAAATGGATGTCCGTTGCGCTGCTCGTTCTGATACTCTTAAGTCCGTTGGCCTTTTACATGGCCCGTGAAGACGGAAGCAGAAAACCCCACAAGACCGATATCACAGTTACGAATCATTACCTGGACGAGGAGAATGAATGCTTTGTGATGGAGATCGAGGGCAGTGACATAGACTACGACGGGATATACGCCAAGAGAGAAAACGGAGCGGTGATATACCCTATCGAGTCGGATGAAAACGGTATCATAAAATTCCGGTTCGAAAAAGGAACGCTCAATATCTATATTCCCGATACGGAGGGTGGAATTGTTCAAGCAGTTTTATCCAAATAAAAATATATGGATGTCGGTCCTGTTGGTCGCGGCATTGACACTTTGTGCGTGTTCCGACTCGGGCCCGGAAGAGACCGTACTCAAGATCGAGAAGATCGCATCAGAACAGAACAGAAGCAACGAGCCAAAGTGCCTGACTCCCGTAGCGGGAGGAGAGCTGATATTCGGAGGAGATGAACTCATCGTCGATGCGACAAACAGTTCCGACGGTTATCTGTATGTCAAAAGTTCCGGCGAGATAGAGGATATCAAGATCCAGCTTAACTGCAATGACAGCGTTACATACACATACATAATCCCGAAAGGGGACTCGGTCGTCCCGCTTTCTCTCGGTGACGGAACATACACCGTTATAGCATACGAGGGAATGGGCGATGAAGGCATGTATGCGACAAAGTTTGCCGAAACGATAGATGTGACGATGCCCGATCAGTATCTTCCGTACCTGTATCCGAACCTCTATGTTCAGTTTGATATCAATGCTGATGTGGTACAGCTCGGAAAAGAACTGGCGGCAGGTAAAGGATCCGATATAGAGGTCATTGCGGCGGTATATGATTATGTTGTCAGGAATATCACCTACGATCATGAGAGAGCCGTCACGGTCAAACCCGATTACGTTCCTAACGTTGATATGGTCCTCAAGGAGAAAAAGGGAATATGCTTTGACTATGCTGCTCTTATGGCGGCAATGCTCAGGAGTCAGAGGATACCGACCAGGCTTGAGTTCGGATATGCGGGCGATGCATATCACGCATGGATCACTTCATATATAGAAGATAAAGGATGGATCAACGGGATAATCGAGTTCGACGGAGTTGACTGGACCCTTATGGATCCGACTTTCGCGGCTAACGCGGGAACAAAGAAGATAAAGAGTTTTATAGGCGACGGTAATAACTATACCACCAAATATATCTATTAACAGTTTACGGGAGGAGCCGGTAACAATGAGTGCCAAGAACAGCAAAAAGCTTCTAAACAATCAGGAACTGTCCATGTTCTGCGATCAGATAGCCATGATCCTGAACGCGGGTATATCCGCGATGGAGGGAATATCTATCATGCTTGATGACGCGACCACGGATGAGGGACGCGAGATCCTTCAGACGATCCTGGATAAGTGTAACGAAGGTGATACATTCCACCATTCGGTCGAAGCTTCAGGAGTATTTCCCAAGTACGCTCTTGATATGATAGAGATAGGCGAGCAGTCCGGTAAGCTTGAAGAAGTAATGAGGGCGTTGGCTTTCCATTACAACCGCGAGGAAAATGTCGCAAGAGGCATTAAGAGCGCGGTCACATATCCCATGCTCATTGTCGGCATGATGCTCATTGTCATTCTGGTACTTGTCATTAAGGTCCTTCCCATATTCAATGACGTGTTCAAACAGCTCGGTTCCGAAATGACCGGTTTTTCGAAAGGAATGCTCAACTTCGGAAACGCCGTCAGCAAGTATGCACTTGTTATCGTTATCGTTGCCGCTGTACTTGTTGCGCTTATATTTGTGTTCACCAAGACCGCAAAGGGCAGAGCAAAGCTTCGCGGATTCCTGTCTAAGTTCGTTGTGACGAGAAGCCTTTATGATAAGATCGCCGCCGGAAGGTTTGCCTCCGGTATGGCGCTTACGATGAGTGCCGGACTCGACACGGACGAGAGCCTTAACATGGTATCGAATCTTGTGGACAACAGCGATATGGCCGAGAAGATCAGCAAGAGCAAGGAGTTCATGGCAAACGGATCATCGTTTGCGGATGCTCTGTGTTCTGCGGGAATATTCTCAAATATGTATTCAAGGATGATATCCGTCGGTTTCAGAACGGGTTCCGTCGATAAGGTTCTTGAGAAGATAGCGGTCGGTTACGACGAGGAAGTGGACGAGAAGATGACCAATCTGATCTCGATACTTGAGCCTACGCTCGTTATCATACTGTCGGTAGTCGTATGTCTCATACTTCTGTCGGTAATGTTGCCTCTTATGGGAGTTATGGGTAGTATCGGATGAACAACAGATTCAACAGACCAAGCCTGAAAAAAAGAATAACGGAATCGGTCAATTTCTCGGTGTTCTTCTTTGTGATCATCATAGCGATATTCCTTGTGGGTATTTCATTTATCGCATCGACATCATCAAAGGATCAGAAAGATATTCTGACGGATGCGGTGAGCAAGGACATCATCCACTGCTATGCGATCGAGGGATACTATCCGCCGAGTCTTTCCTATATAGAAGACCACTATGGACTGACATACGACAAGGACAAATATCTTGTCGATTATGTTCCCGTGGGTGACAATATCATGCCGTCCGTGACTATCCTGGAGAAGAGCGGAAAATGAATTTTGCAAAGAGAAACAAATCGATAGTTGATTTTCTGTTCATACTGGCGTTGTTTGGTGCATTTGCCATAACGGCTCTGTTTGTTGTACTCTTCGGGGCGCAGGTTTACAAGAGTACCGTTTCAAACATGAACACCAATTACGAGAAACGTACCGCGATGTCATATGTTACCGAGAAGATCAGGTCGCACGATTATACGGGCGGTGCTGATGTTGCCGATCTCCGCTCGCTGAGAGAAGACGGCGATCACTCGGTGCTGAAACTGTATCAGGATGTCGGCGGCAAGAAATACGTTACGTATATGTTTGTGGCGGACGGATACCTTAAAGAGTACACGACGGATGCGTCAAATGATTTTGACTACAAATCGGGAACCAACATACTGGCGATAAAGGATTTTTCCGTAAGGAAGGAAAGCGATTCGCTTTACCACTTCAATATCATTGACATGAACAACGAGAAGACGGAATTCTTCGTTGCTCTTTACAGCGGAACGGACGGTGATGATCATGAATAAATATCTCAAGTCCAAAACATCACTGTTCCTGATGGAACTGATCATAACGATACTTCTGTTCGCGGCATGCGGTGCCGTGTGTGTTAAGCTGTTCGTTACTTCCCATGTGATGACGAGGGAAACGGTCGAACTCAACGAGGCGGTTTCGATAGCACAGGGATTTGCCGAGGTTATGCGCGCGACGGACGGCGATATTGATTCGGTCCTTGAACATTATCCGAATGCAGTACACGGAGGCGAGGGATTCTTTGAGGTGTTCTATAACGAGGAATTCGATGTGTGTGATTTTTCCGAAGCTTCGTATGTCAGCGATGTGACCATGACTCCGAACGGAGCCATACAGAATATGGAAGTCAGAGTCGTCAGATTATCCGACTACAAAGATATTTACACGCTTAATGCGACGAAATATATGAACAGGACAAAGGGGTAACAGATGGATAGGAAACATTCCGGAGGAATCAATATCGGAACAAGTTCAATACTTGTAACGTTCGTGCTCCTCGCACTCGTTACTTTTGCTGCTCTTTCGTATATGTCGGCCAGATCCGATTACGTGCTCTCAAAAGAGGCGGCGGACAGAACAGCCAGTTATTATGACGCAAACAGGATGGCGGAGATATATCTGGCAAACATCGAGGCGCTTTTGTCAAAGCATCTCGACAGGTCTTCGAGCGAAGAGGAATATATAAGCGGTGTTGATGCACTGTTTGCGGATAACGACAAGATTCTTTGCGAAGAAAGAGAGGACGGCGTCAAGACGCTTTCCTATACGATAGCCGTTACGAACGGTCAGAATCTGAACGTGACACTTCTGGTTCATTATCCCGATGTCAATGACGACAGTCTGTTCAAAGTGGACAAATGGACGACAAACGTGAACAGGGAGTGGCTTGAGAAGGTAAAGGACGGAGCGCAGGGCGAGTCCGGAACAAAACTGCTTTTCCAATAATAAAGGAGATCATCATGGCTGTTGAAGAAACCTTAGCGAAAATCACCCAGGACGGAGCATCGGACATATTTATAGTTGCCGGTCTTCCGCTTTCATATAAGAAGAAAGGCGTGTTCGTGGAGGAGAGCGAAGGAAAGCTCATGCCCGCGGATACCGCTGTGCTGATCACGGAGATATACGAACTTGCGGGTGGCCGCGATATGACAAGACTCCAGAAGAACGGCGATGATGATTTCTCGTTCGCCATCAGAGGTGTGGCGCGTTTTCGTATCAATACGTACAAACAGAGAGGTTCTCTCTCGGCCGTTATAAGAGTCATCACCTTCAATATTCCCGATCCCGCGGAGCGTAACATCCCGCAGAACATCATCGAATTTGCAGACAAGAAGAAAGGCATGGTTCTCGTTACCGGTCCCGCCGGAAGCGGAAAATCAACCACTCTCGCATGTATGATCGATCATATCAATTCGACGAGACATGCGCATATCATAACGCTTGAAGATCCTCTTGAGTATCTTCATATGCATAAGCAGAGCATAGTCAGCCAGAGAGAGGTTGTCACGGATACGGACAGCTACCTTACCGCTCTTCGTGCATCACTCAGGCAGAGTCCCGATGTCATCCTTCTCGGTGAGATGCGTGACTATGAGACCATGAACGTTGCAATGACTGCGGCCGAGACAGGACATCTGATCCTTTCGACCCTTCATACGATAGGTGCATCAAATACGATAGACCGTATCATAGATGCATTCCCGCCCAACCAGCAGCATCAGATCGCGCTTCAGCTGTCGATGGTGCTCCAGGCAGTAGTATCACAGCAGCTTGTTCCTTCGACGGACGGCGGCCTTGTTCCCGCATTTGAGATCATGACATTGACACCTGCCATAAGGAACATGATCAGGGAATCAAAGGTTCATCAGATAGACGGAATGATCTATGCTTCCGCTGCCGATGATATGATCGCCATGGACACAAGTCTTCTCAATCTGTACAGAGACGGGAAGATCACGGATAAGACGGCTCTTACTTATGCCACAAACGCCGAACTTCTTCAGAAGAAGATCGGAATGCTGAACAAGTAGGTATTTACGGCAAAAAGTCCTTGACATCCCCATGATTAATACTTATAATCTTGTAGCGTGCACGAAAATGCGCCTTTTTTTCGTGTGCAAATTGTTGTCGCTTTAAAACAGTGAGCGACATATTACTAAAGAATAAATCAGAAGGAGGTGAAAAGAATGCCAACATTTAACCAGTTAGTAAGAAAGGGTAGAGAAACTTCGGTCAAGAAGTCTACTGCACCTGCTCTCGGTAAGGGATTTAACTCTCTTCACAAGAAGCCCATCGATACTGCTTCTCCGCAGAAGCGTGGCGTGTGCACGGCTGTTAAGACAGCTACCCCCAAGAAGCCTAACTCAGCTCTTCGTAAGATCGCCAGAGTACGTCTTTCAAACGGTATCGAAGTAACAAGCTACATTCCCGGTGAAGGACATAACCTTCAGGAGCATAGCGTTGTTCTTGTAAGAGGCGGAAGAGTAAAGGACTTACCCGGTACAAGATATCATGTTATCCGTGGTACGCTGGATACGGCGGGTGTTGCGAACAGAAACCAGGCCCGTTCGAAGTACGGCGCAAAGCGTCCTAAGAAGTAAGGTAGCTATCACAGGAAATGAAGTTGAGTGTTGGAATTCAGATCACCAGCACGTACACAGAGTTTTTGTGAGTACCTAAGATCTAACATTATTAGTTAAGGAGGGAAGAATCGTGCCACGTAAAGGACATATTCAAAAGAGAGATGTACTGGCAGATCCCGTTTACAACAGCAAGGTCGTTACAAAGCTGATAAACAATATCATGCTTGACGGCAAGAAGGGCGTTGCCCAGAAGATCGTATACGGTGCATTCGAGTCAGTAGAAGAGAAGGTTGGAAAACCCGCTCTTGAAGTTTTCGAAGAGGCTATGAACAATATCATGCCCGCTCTTGAAGTTAAGGCAAGACGTATCGGTGGTGCCACATATCAGGTACCTATCGAAGT
>JAILRJ010000093.1:0-57525 GCA_024698285.1 Lachnospiraceae bacterium
TTTATATCGTTGATAATATAAAAAAGTCAAAGGGAGTAGCTTGCATGCAAATGGAGCATGTAACACGCTTTCGTCAGTACGGGAGGAATCCCCGGAACGTGTTGTAAGAAGCGAGACTTTGCCACATCTGTTGTGGTGAAGTCTTTTTTTTTGCCATAGAAGAGCAGATCGGAGGATAAAACAACAATGAGTTCAACCGTTATTATTTCCGCAGTATTGTCGATGCTTGCCGGTATCGGGATATTTCTTGTTGCATGCTCGACAATGAGCTCCAATCTGGAAGCCGTCAGTTCCAGCAAGCTCCGTGCTCTGTTTAGAAAGGTGTCCGGAAATAAAATGATAGGGGTAGGGATAGGTGCAGTGACAACTGCAGCGATCCAAAGCTCCGGCGCCACCACGGTTATGATAATAGGTTTTGTCAATGCGGGTATTATGACGTTAACGCAGGCTGCAACGGTCATATACGGTGCCAATATCGGTACAACGATTACCGGTCAGATAGTTGCCTTGGGAATGACAGGCAGCAACAGATTGTCTACAACCGTGATCTTTTCTGCCTTCGCGGGTATCGGAGCGTTGATTTCGCTTTTTGGAAGTAAAGATCATATAAAACGCTGGGGTGGGATTTTCTCCGGATTCGGTATGCTCTTTGTAGGTCTTTCGATGATGAGCTCATCCATGGAAACTGTTTCGGGACTCGATTCCGTAAAACTGTTTCTGGCCCGGATAGACAGCGCAATAGTTCTTGTGTTTGTGGGAGCTTTATTTACTGCCATCATCCAAAGTTCATCAGTTATGACATCGATAGCGATCACTATGGTCGTTACGGGGCTTATCACACTTGATCAAGGCATCTACCTGACTATGGGTTCTAATATCGGTTCCTGTGTGGTTGCAATGATCGCCGGACTGGGCAGCGGTAAGAATGCAAAAAGAACAGCACTTATCCACCTGTTGTTTAACGTGGGCGGAGTGATAGTCTTTTTGATAATTGGTTTTCTTTTATCATTGGTAAGCGGTGGAAACGTGGATTTCGGTATAATATTTGAACGATTGTTTCCGCAGGTGCCGCAGATCCAGCTCGCCATGTTCCATACGGTATTTAATACACTTACGGTGCTGATATTCCTGCCACTGACGGGCACTCTTGTCAAAACCGTGTCAAAAGTGATTCCCGATACAAAAGAAGACAGTGCCGCAAAGGAAGAATTCAGGCTTTACTATGTTGATCGGAACATGTTGAAAACACCTCCTATCGCTGTGGATCAGCTCAAGAAAGAGATCATTAACATGGCCGATATCGCAATGCGCAACTATATATATTCATTAGAAGCTATATGTCATCTTGATTTTTCCAAACAGGAACAGTTCAGTAAAAACGAGAAAGAGCTCGACTATATTAACAAAGAACTTGTAAAGTTCGTTGTGGAACTGTCCCAGCTGCCGCTTAGTGAAAAGGACCATAAATATGTATCGACTACATTCCACACGATAAGCGACCTGGAAAGGATTGGGGACTATGCCGAAAATATCATGGAATATGCCGACACATTAAAATCCGAGAACGAAGGATTTTCAGAATCAGCCGTCTCGGAGGTGGCATACATGAGAGAACACATAGAAAAACTGTTTGACAGGATAATAAAGGCATACACCATGAAGGATAAGGAAGCCCTGGACGAAGCCTACAGGATTGAGGATGAAGTAGACAGGATAACTGCAAGAATGGAAGAAAATCATATAATCCGGCTTAACAAAGGAATATGTACTGCATTGGTCGGGTCGCAGTATATGTCGCTCGCGTCAAATTCCGAAAGGGTTGCGGATCATTTCATAAACATGGGGAAAATGGTAAGAGAGTGGTAAGTTACATATGTATAGAATAAGAACGAAAGGTATACGGAGTAAACGTATTTCAATCAAAGTTGATGGCTTAAGGGTTCCGCTGCTGATCCTTAAACCGATGTATGAACCTCAAAATGTACCGGGAGTCCTGTGGATTCACGGTGGAGGATATATGACCGGCATGAAGGAAATGGCTTATATTGGTCGTGCGGCTGACCTCGTGAGAAATCATGGGGCCGTGGTAATTGCACCTGGCTATCATCTGTCTCTCTTTCATCCATATCCGACGGCATTGAATGATTGTTATGCCGCACTTTTGTATATGAAAGATCATGCAGAGGAACTTGGTATCAATCCAAGTCAGATAATGGTTGGCGGAGAGAGTGCGGGAGGAGGAATGACTGCTGCTATCGCTATGCTGGCCAGGGATAAGGGAGAAGTAAATATTGCCTTTCAGATGCCGCTGTATCCTATGATTGACAATTTCGACACAGACAGTTCCAGAGACAATCATTCCAAAGTGTGGAATACAAGAAGAAACCATCAGGCATGGTCTGTATATCTGCGAAAAGATGCCCAAAAGGAAGTGTCTCCTTATGCGGCACCTGCCAGACAGACAGATTACTCGCACCTTCCTCCGGCATATTCATTTGTGTGTACGGCGGAACCATTTTATTGTGAGACAGTAAAATATATAGATGATCTTAAAGCTGCAGGGATAGAAGCAGAACTTGATGTATATGAGGGGATGTATCATGCCTTTGATATGAATGAGCCGAAGCATCCAACGAGTCGGGAAGCGATTAAGAATTTCAACGAGCATTTTGCATATGCCAAGGAGCATTATTTTGCAGAGCAAAAGGATTAGATAAATACGTATTTGTAAAGGAAAAGATATGTCTACATCGGAATTATTGTTTGCAATCCTTATATTTATATTTGATATGGTATAATTTAAATACTGTTTCGCATTTAGTGAGAAAACACATGAATTTGTATTTGGTATCTCTAGATTTCATCTCTGCATTTTATACGATTGTTATGATTGTCGGATCGTATCAGGCACCCCGTGAGATAATCGACAAAACGAGGCCTTTCAGATATTGCTTGCTTGTATGACTGATAGGGTGTTTTGTGGAAGCACGTTCCAATATGTTTGAGGGTGATGCAAGTAAGACTGCCTGGATCATATTTTTTAATTATCTTATAGTGATCTCTGTTGATATTATTCAGTTATTTTATATCATGTATGGATAATGTAATATTCAGTAAAAAAGTGCAGGAATTTGAAGGAATACTGAAAAAGGAAGGAAAGATCGCAGCCTTCGGTTATGAGACAGGCTCTGGGGATCAATTCCATAATGTTGTATTATGATAGTCGCAATATGTAGGGAGAGATTATTGAATCATGATGAATGACCGGGAGGGTAAAATGATGAGAATCAGATTATTATGCGGAATACTGTTGACAGTCAGCATGGTGTGCGGCCTTTTGGGCTGCGCGACGGTATCGCTAAACATGCCTAATGAAAACATGAAAGAGACCGCGGAAAATAAAGTTGCAGAGGAGAGTACCACAGAAGAAACGGACAAGGATGAGGAGAGACTTGTGTACTCGGACGATGCTTCGGACTTTGTCCTTGTAAGTGAAGCTGTTCCTGACGTGATCCTTGAAATACGATATTATTCTACATACAACTTTGTAGGGGATAGGATCGCAGGATACGAGGAGCCGGTTGCACTGCTTACAAGGGAAGCGGCGACAGCTCTTGCCGAAGTGAGTAACGATCTTCGGGATAAGGGATTCAGGCTTAAGATATTTGATGCATACCGTCCTCAGATGGCAGTTACCAATTTCATGAGCTGGGCACAGGATCCGGATGATGTAAGAATGAAGGAATACTTCTATCCTGAACTTGAAAAAGACGTTCTGTTTCCGCAGGGGTATATCATGGAACACTCAGGCCATAGCAGGGGAAGCACACTCGATCTGACCTTATTTGATATGAAGACCGAGAAGGAAGTTGACATGGGTGGCACATTTGATTATTTCGGGGAGCTTAGCCATCCGGATTATAAAGGCATCACGGATGAGCAGTATGAGAACCGCATGATCTTAAGGGAGGCGATGTTATCTCATGGCTTTAAGCCTCTTGCAGAAGAGTGGTGGCATTTTACACTTGAGAACGAGCCTTATCCCAATACGTATTTCACATTTCCTGTAAGTACGAAATCAGTAAGGAATACGGTATCTGCCGGAGGTGCTTCGGATAATTCCCAGGAAGCAGAGCTTGAATACTGGAGTGATGACTCCGTGGCGGCGGCATCCATAAGGGATTATGTGTCAAGGGTTACGGATAAGAACTCGGATTCATTTATCCCGGAAGAGGACAGGATCGCGGTATTTGACCTTGACGGAACGATAATCGGAGAACTGTATCCTTCGTACTTTGAATATATGATGTTTATACACCGGGCGCTCCATGATGATACATATGATGCCCCCGATGATATGAGAGAGTTTGCAGAAGCTCTTGAAGCAGGCGTATATGATGGGGATATGCCAAAAAATCATGAAAGACTTCATGCGAAATATGCCGGACAGTCATATGCCGGAATGACACCGGATGAGCTTAAGGATTATACACGCAAATTTATGAAGTCGGATGCTGATGGATTTACGAACCTGACAAAGGGAGAAGCGTTCTATTGGCCGATGGTGTCACTTGTTCAGTACCTTAAGGCAAATGATTTTACAGTATATATCGTTAGCGGATCGGACAGAACAGTCGTGCGGACACTTGTTAAGGATAAGCTTGGGATTCCTGAGAACAGAGTGATAGGAATGAGCTATACGATGGTCTCGGACAATCAGAACGGTACGGACGGACTGGAGTATATATACACGAAGGATGATGAGGTGATCCTCGGTGGTGACCTTATCATCAAGACGATCAAGATGAACAAGGTAAGCGCAATAGCAGAAGAGATAGGAAAGGTCCCCGTGCTTTCGTTCGGAAATACAGCGGGTGACCAGTCGATGGCACAGTACACGGTCAATAACGATCAGTATGAGACCAAAGCATATATGCTCATGTGCGATGACCTTGTAAGAGAACATGGAAATATGAAAAAGGCCGATGCGATGAAGCAGATGTGCGATGAGTGCGGATTTGAGCCGATATCCATGAGAGATGATTTCGCTACAATTTACGGTGATGAAGTGGAAGTGGTGGATTACGAAGAACTTGAGGTGGATGAAGCGCTTGACCCGGCAGCATAAATATAAAATATAGAGACCGGAATAGTTGAGGAAAAACGGTTTTACAGCACCTCTTCGGAGGTGCTTTTTTCATACCCTCACCATCCTTTATTTTCAGTGTTCTTGGTGATATACTAAAACGAAACCAGAGAATCTTCCAAAATGTGATTGAAAGAGACTATGAGTAAAGAATTAAGAATAAGAGATGTTGAGGTCGGTGATGCGGCCCGATTGACAGAGATATATGCTCCTTACGTGACAGATACAGCCGTATCATTCGAATATGATGTCCCTTCGGTTGAAGAGTTTTCGCATAGGATAGAGAAGATAAAGAAAAAGCATCCGTATCTGGTATGCGTGGATGGGGATAAGGTTGTCGGATATGTATATGCCGGAACATACAGTCCCCGTAAAGCATACGACTGGACGGTAACCACATCGATATATGTGGACAAAGAATATCGCAGACAAGGTATAGGAACGCTGCTTTACGATTTTTTGGAAGAAGAATTAAGAAAACGGGGGATCGTTAATCTGCTGGCCGGAGTTGCGTTCTGTGAAAGGGAAGACGAGTACCTTACCAATGACAGCATAGAGTTTCATATTCGCAAGGGATATTCACAGGTTGCCCATATGAAGGCGGTAGGAAAGAAATTTGACAGGTGGTATGATCTTCTTTGGTTTCAGAAGAAGTTGTAATGTTTGATCATATGATTTTCGCAGCGGGTCCATACGGGCCCGCTGTTTGATTATCAAACTGATCATGTAATTCATAAATAAAAATGGTAAAATAGTAAGGACACGATTGATCAACCCAAAACAGAAAGGCAGGTATCACATATTATGTTCAAGAGGATTTTTGAAATTACGGGAAACGTTGCTCTCATAACGGGATGTTCTTCGGGATTGGGTGTTCAGATGGCACATGCGCTCGCAAATCAGGGATGCAAGATCGTTGCCATAGCCCGCAGACTGGAAATGCTCGAGCAGGTCTGTAAAGAAATATCCGAGGAGCACGGTGTCGAGACCATGCCTATCCGTTGTGACATAACCAAGACCGATGAGATAGAAGATACCGTAAAAAAGGTCGTGGAGCGGTTCGGACGTATCGATATACTTGTGAACAATGCGGGAACGGGTGCGGTTGATCATGCTGAGAACATAACCGATGAGCAGTTCCAGAAAGAGTTTGATGTGGATCTTTTCGGTACGTTCAAATTCGCCCGCGCCGTTGCCAACCAGGCTATGATACCGGCCAAGTACGGACGTATCATCAACATCGCATCCATGTACGGACTTGTCGGAAACAAGATAGCGGGATCCGCACCGTATCATGCAGCAAAGGGCGGAGTTGTTAATCTGACAAGAGCATTGGCGGCAGAGTGGGGAGCATACGGGATCACGGTTAATTCCATCTGCCCGGGTTACTTCTACACCCCGCTTACAACAGAGACTCTGAACAGCGAGTTCTTCCAGCAGAACGCCAAGACAATGATACCTCTGGAACGATACGGTAACGAGGGTGAACTTGATACCGCGGTTGTATTCCTGGCATCCCCGAATTCTTCATATGTTACGGGTATTGCTCTTCCGGTGGACGGCGGATACACCTGCATGTAATTACGTATAAACCGATCGGAAAATCACATGAAAAAATTTCTTTCTCTGATACTTATAAATACCATACTGGTTTTAGTTAACGTATTACCCGTAAGCGCTCAGGATCACGAACCGAAGACCGTAAAGATAGGTTATTTTGAAAACGAGATCTTTCAGGAGGGAGCGTCGGAAGGCGTGGTCAAAAACGGCTACGCCTATGAGTATTACCGCAAACTCTCCGAATATACGGGCTGGGAGTATTCGTATACGTACGGTGATTTTGCGGATCTGTATAAGATGCTTTTGGACGGCAGGATCGATATGCTGGCCGGACTTGCGAAGACACAAGAGAGAGAATCCATAATCAACTATCCGGACCGTGCCATGGGAAGTGAAACCTATAACATGGTCAAGCATGCGGATGATGACAGCATCACATATTCATACGACACTCTTGCCGGGAAGAAGATCGGTGTACTGGACAGTGCAATGGTCGGCGTTCTGGAGCGGTTCCTCGGAGAACACAATATAACGGCGGTTGTCGATAAATATCCGGATTACCAGAGTATGCTCGATGATTTTGATAACGGTAAGATTGATGCGTTTGTTGCCGAAAGTGACGGCGCTTCGGGCAGAAACAATGCGGAACTTCTGTATGCGTTCGGATCTTCGGATTACAAGCTCGATTCAAAAGTTTTTTATTAATTTTCAAAAATGCTGTAAAGTTTATCGCACATCTGTCCGATAAATGATTTAGAAAGCGTATCTGTACGTTTTATCCGAAACGGATTTCGGGTTTATTGTCTCAACGGATTGAGAATTCTATGATCACATATACGGTCTTTTTCTGTTCAGGAATAATACCCGAAATTGTATAACTTTATATAATTGTGCTATAATTAAGACCACGATCAAGCGTGTTTCGGCCCTGTGTCGTGGCTCTTGAAAAGGAGGTAGGTATCATGGGCGATATCAATGTAGGAAGCGTTTCATCCGTTTACGGTGCAATAGCTTCAAGTCAGCCGGCAGCTTCGGATGTTGCTGCAGCAGGTAAGAAAAGTGCCGAGGGTTCGGCAGATGTTGCGGCTGTTTATGAGAAGAGTGCTGTCGAAGAGAAGAAGGCAACATATTCCATCAATAAGATGAGTGCCGAAGACAGAGCAGCCCTCGTTCAGCAGTTAAAACAGGATGAACTTGACAGAAGGAACCAGCTCGCAAGCCTTGTTCAGAAGATGTTCTCGGATCAGGCGGGCGTGTCCAAACTTTCCGAACTGTTTTCACCCGAGAACCTCAAGAATGTCAGCCAGGCCGATATAGACCAGGCTAAGAAAGACATAGCCGAAGACGGTTACTGGGGCATCAAGCAGACATCCCAGAGATTGTTTGATTTTGCATCCGCACTTGCAGGAGATGACCCCGAGAAGATGAAAGAGATGCAGAAGGCTATGGAAAAAGGTTTCAAAGAAGCAACCGGTGCATGGGGAGATGAACTTCCCGGGATCTGTAAGGATACGTTTGATGCAGCCAACAAGATGTTTGACGAATACTACGCATCAAAGAATTAGGCTTTTGTTTTAAGGAGGCGATGTAATGTTTGATATTACTTCGATGCTCGGAAGCTCAAATTCCAATTCGAATTCGGGCAATTCCATGGGTTCATTTGATTTTGCGAATTATGCTGCCATCAAGAACGGCAGTTACGGTAAGCTTGTAAAATCATACTATGCCGGAACCGACAAGGCAGTAGAAAGTGAAAAGGCTGCAGCTGCGAAAGCATCATCGGTAAAGACGAAAGCAAGCGAAGAAGTAGACAAGACCGGCCTTACACAGATCAAGAAAGATGCCGATCAGCTGAAGACTTCCGTCGAAGCACTCGGCAAAGATGATCTTTGGCAGAAGACGGCAGGCAAGACAGACACGGGCAAGCTCCTGACAGCAGTCAAGGGATTTGCCGATAATTACAATAAAGTGCTCGATTCGGCTTCAAAGGTAAGCTCCAGGGAGATCGCACAGGATGTGAAGTTTATGACCGGCATGACCGACACCTTCTCAAAGGTTCTCGGAAAAGCAGGTATCAATGTCGGAGAAGACGGTAAATTGTCCGTTGATGAGGAGGCTTTCAAGAAAGCTGACGAGGCAACAGTCAAATCACTGTTTTCCGGAAACGGAACATACGGTTCACAGATCGCCGACAAAGCAAACAGCATCGTTCGCGATGCGGATCTCGGATCTTCGATATACGGAAGCAACGCGGAAGCGTCAAGCACACTTTCAAGTCTGTACAACCAACTGATCTGATCCGAAACGGTCAGAGCAAACCGATACCTTTACTTTACTTAAACATGATCCCGACAGATTATTCTGCCGGGATCATTGTCATATGAGCCTGCAGGGGGTATAATCATTATTCAATGGAGGGCTTACTATGGCAATGCAGGAATCCGGTGAAGACTATATTGAAACTATCTACAGACTGAAGAAAAATAACGGTGTCGTTTATTCGATAGACGTGGCAAGAGAACTGGGTTATTCCAGACCGAGTGTCAGCCGTGCGATGGGAATACTCAGGGACGAAGAGTATATCACGATGGATGAGGTCAGCAAAGAGATCAATCTTACCGAAAAAGGACGCAAAAAAGCCGTTGAGATATATGATAAACACAAGACTCTCACGTTGTTCCTTCAGAAGGTTGCCGGTGTTTCGGAAAAGATCGCCGAGACGGATGCCTGTCGTATCGAACATATAATCAGTGCATCCACGTTCAGGGGCATCAAAAACTATATGAAAAGCAATCCGTAGTATGTTATAATTTCCATTACAGTCACAGTTGATAACTGAATATTATCGGAAAAGGAGATCGTTGATATGAAATGGGTTTGTCAGGTTTGCGGTTACGTTCATGAAGGTCCGGAAGCTCCCGAGGCATGTCCTCAGTGTAAGGCTCCCGCATCAAAGTTCACTAAGCAGGAAGGAGAGATGACATGGGCTGCTGAGCATGTTGTCGGTGTTGCAAAGGGTGTATCGGAGGATATCCTGGCAGATCTTCGTGCCAACTTTAACGGAGAATGCTCCGAGGTAGGTATGTACCTTGCAATGGCAAGAGTGGCATTTCGAGAAGGATATCCAGAGGTCGGAATGTATTACGAGAAGGCTGCTTTCGAAGAGGCAGAGCATGCAGCCAAGTTTGCTGAGCTTCTCGGTGAAGTTGTTACGGATTCGACCAAGAAGAATCTTGAGATGCGTATAGAAGCAGAAAACGGTGCTACCGCAGGTAAGACCGATCTTGCCAAGCGTGCCAAGGCTGCGGATCTCGACGCTATTCATGACACGGTTCATGAAATGGCAAGGGATGAGGCAAGACACGGCAAGGCATTTAAGGGTCTTTACGACAGATATTTCAAATAATGTTGATTCCGAGATGAGACATACATCAAGAGAGCAGATGAATCTGCTCTCTTTGTGTGTTTAATAAGCGATAAAGAGATCATATGAAAAACGAGAGAGAATACAACAACAAAACAGAGCTTTTATATGAGACCGACGGCATGATGACCGAGTTTGAGGCAACGGTCATAACGGCTTCAAGAGACGGTGAAAAAGGAGATTATGTCGTACTTGACCGTACCGCATTCTTCCCCGAAGGGGGAGGGCAGCAGGCAGATACAGGCGAGATTATTCCGGAAGGTCAAACCGCGATAGGAGTCACGGATGTACGCACGGTTGACGGACAGGTCAGGCATTACATCAAAGGATCAGTCAAAGAAGGCGTAAAGATCACCGGGAAGATTGATGGAAACGTGCGTTACCCGAGAATGCAAAGTCACGGAGCGGAGCATCTTGTAAGCGGGCTTGTTCACAGCACGTACGGGTATGACAACGTCGGATTTCATATGTCGGACAGGGAACTTGTCATAGATTTCGACGGGCCTCTGTCGGATGAACAGTTAAGACAGATCGAGGAACGGGCAAACAGGATCGTGTTTGAAAATGCCCCGGTTACCGTCAGCTTTCCTTCGGAGGAGGAAGCGAAGAATATTCCTTACAGAAGCAAGATTGACGGACTTGAGAACATACGTCTTGTGACGATCGAAGGATATGATATCTGTGCATGCTGTGCACCACATGTCAATTCCACGGGTCAGTTCGGAGTGATCAAGATACTATCATCGATGCCTCATCGCGGCGGGACGAGGGTTACGATGATCGCCGGAATGGATGCATACAGGGATTATGCGGACCTTCACGATAACAATGCAAGGATCGTGGAGCTGCTGTCAGCCGAAAGAGGAAAGACGGCGGAGTATGTTTTAGATCTGACCGAAAAGATGAAATCGCTCAAAGAGGAAAAGGTATCAGCCATGCGGGAGACGGCAAGGCTTGTAACAGAAGGCGCTCTTGAAAGAATAGGAAAAAGGGAGCCGGGGTCCGAAGACTGCGAAGTGATTTTCACCGGAAGTCTTGATCCGAAAGGCATGAGAGATCTTGTAAACGAATGCGTAAAAGTGTGCGGCGGTCCTGTCTGTGCTTTTTGCGGCAGTGATACCGACGGGTACAGATACATATTCGGAGTGAGGAAAGATGCGGCGGAAAGAGCCGATCTTCGACTTCTGAACGAAAAGTTTAACAGGGAGTGCTCGGGAAAAGGCGGGGGAAGTGAGATCATGGTCCAGGGAACCAGCACCGCAAAACGCATTAACATAGAAATGTTTTTTTCGTCAAAAGCATAAAAAAGTGGATAAATTGAGCAAAAAAGCGTAAAATATAAGAGTTAATTTGTTGATTTTCGGACACGAGGAGTTTTTAACATGGGAGACAAAAAACAGGTTGAGCAGATCACATCTATGGAGGTTGATTTTGCCCAGTGGTACACGGATGTTGTCAAAAAAGCGGATCTTATCGACTATACGAGCGTAAAGGGCTGTATGGTGTTCAAGCCCGCGGGATACGCGATATGGGAACTGATCCAGAAGCAGATGGATGAAAGATTCAAGACTACGGGTGTCGAGAATGTATATCTGCCGATGTTCATTCCCGAGAGCCTTCTCGAGAAGGAAAAAGATCACGTCGAGGGATTTGCTCCGGAGGTTGCATGGGTCACTCACGGAGGACTGCAGCCGCTTCAGGAGAGAATGTGCGTACGTCCCACTTCGGAAACCCTGTTCTGTGATTTTTACAAGAACGAAGTTCATTCTTACAGGGATCTTCCCAAGGTATACAACCAGTGGTGCTCGGTAGTCCGTTGGGAGAAGGAGACAAGACCGTTCCTTCGCTCAAGAGAATTCCTGTGGCAGGAAGGTCATACGATCCACGCCACGTTTGAGGAAGCAGAGGAGCGCACCATTCAGATGCTGAACCTCTATGCCGATTTCTGTGAGAATGTTCTTGCGATCCCGGTAATAAAAGGCCGCAAGACCGATAAAGAGAAGTTTGCCGGAGCCGAGGCGACCTATACGATCGAGGCTCTAATGCATGACGGAAAAGCTCTTCAGTCGGGAACGAGCCATAACTTCGGTGACGGATTTGCAAAAGCATTCGATATACAGTTTACGGATAAGGACAATACATTAAAGCATCCTTTCCAGACATCATGGGGAACAACAACGAGACTGATCGGTGCCATAATAATGGTTCACGGTGACGATAACGGACTCGTTCTTCCTCCGAAGGTTGCGCCCGTACAGACAGTCATCGTACCGATCAGGCAGCAGCAGGAAGGTGTTCTTGAGAAGGCCGAAGAGATCAGAAGTGCGCTTTCGGAAAAAGGATTCAGAGTCAAAGTCGATGATACGGACAAGAGCCCGGGATGGAAGTTTGCCGAAGCCGAGATGCGCGGTATTCCGGTAAGGGTTGAGATAGGTCCCAAGGATATCGAGGCAGGCAAAGCGGTTTTGGCTCGAAGGGATACCGGCGAGAAGACGGAGTGTGCTATCGCGGATCTGGCGGATACGATAAAAAAGCTTCTTGATACGATCCAGAAAGATATGCTCGAGCGCGCAAGAGAGCGACGCGACTCGCAGACATATACCGCAACAACGAAAGAGGAGTTTGAGAAGATCTTTGCCGAAAAGAGCGGTTTCGTTAAGGCGATGTGGTGCGGAAACCGTGAATGCGAGGACAGCATCAAGGAGAAAATGTCGGTTACAAGCCGTTGCATGCCGTTTGATCAGGAGAAGATCGCAGACACATGCGTATGCTGCGGACAGCCGGCGAAGAAGCTTGTGTACTGGGGAAGAGCGTACTAAAGGCAACAAGGAGGATTAATATGAACGTACTTGTTATCAACTGCGGAAGCAGTTCTCTCAAATATCAGCTGATCGATGCCGACAGCGAGGAGGTTCTTGCAAAGGGCCTGTGCGAACGTATAGGTATCGACGGAGGAATGCATACATATCAGCCGAAAGGCTCCGACAAGATCAAGACGCAGGTAGACATGCCCAACCATACTAAAGCGGTAAGGCTTGTGCTGGATGCTTTGACCGATCCCGAAAACGGTGTGATAGAGAGCCTGTCTCAGATTGATGCGGTAGGTCACAGGATAGTTCACGGAGGAGAGAAGTTCTCGAAGTCCGTGATCATTGACGATGAAGTGTTAAAGGCTATAGAAGAGTGCAACGATCTTGCACCGCTTCACAATCCGGCAAACCTTATCGGAGTCAATTCGTGCAGGGAGCTCATGCCGAACGTTCCGATGGTCGCTGTGTTTGATACGGCGTTTCATCAGACAATGCCTCCGAAGGCATTCCTATACGGCATTCCTTATGAGTACTACAAGAAGTACAAAGTACGCCGTTACGGATTCCACGGAACGAGTCATGAATACGTCGCAAACAGAACGGCGGAATTCCTCGGAAAAAATATTAAGGACATGAAGATCATAGTATGCCATCTCGGAAACGGTGCTTCCGTAAGTGCCGTGAACGGCGGAAAATGTGTCGATACTTCGATGGGACTCACTCCGCTTGAAGGTCTGATAATGGGAACGAGAAGCGGAGACCTTGATCCTGCGATACTTGAATTCATTTCTCAGAAGGAAGATCTTTCGTTCAAGGAAATGCTTACGATACTTAACAAGAAATCAGGTGTGCTCGGATTGTCCGACGGCGTATCAAGTGATTTTCGCGACCTCGGGGAAGCGGCCGGTTCGGGAGACAAGCAGGCTGCGGTTGCTCTCGAGACATATGCGTATCATGTTGCCAAGTACATAGGTGCTTATGTTGCGGCAATGAACGGAGTCGATGCCATCACTTTTACGGCAGGTGTCGGTGAGAACAACATCTCGGCCAGAGAACAGATATGCTCATATCTGACATACCTGGGAACCGAGCTTGATACAAAGAAAAATGAGGTAAGGGGCGAGGAGATCATCATCTCAAAAGACGGATCGAAAGTCCCGATCCTTGTCATACCCACGGATGAAGAGATGTCTATCGCTAGACAGACGGTGGCTCTTGTATGCTGATATCCCTTCCGGAAATAGTTAAGACCGTGATCGGGAAATTGCAGGATAACGGATTTGAAGCTTATGCCGTCGGAGGATGTGTAAGGGATTCTTATCTCGGGGTTACTCCGAATGACTGGGATATAACGACGAATGCGCTTCCCGAAGAAGTCAAGGCGATCTTCAGAAGGACGGTTGATATAGGGATAGAGCACGGTACCGTAAAAGTCATGCTCGGAAACGAGGGCATGGAGATCACGACTTACCGGATCGACGGAGAGTATGAAGACAGCCGTCATCCGAAGGAAGTTGAGTTTACGACGGATCTGAGGGAAGATCTTCGTCGCCGTGATTTTACGATCAACGCAATGGCATACAGCGAGAAAACGGGTCTCGTGGATCTGTTCGGCGGAGTGGATGATATTAAAGCCGGTATCATCAGAGCGGTCGGAGATCCGAAAGAGAGATTCGGTGAGGACGCTCTCAGGATACTGCGGGCATTGCGATTTTCCGCAAGGTTCGGATACGATATAGAAGAAAATACCAAGAAGGCTATCGCGGATCTTGCTCCGACACTGTCAAACATAAGTGCGGAAAGGATTCGTGAGGAACTTGAAAAACTCATCTGTTCCGACAATCCGGACAGACTTCGATGGGCATATATATTCGGTGTAACGGCCGTGATATTTCCGGAATGGAATGCCATGATGGAATGCAAACAGACTACACCTCATCATTTTACGGATGTAGGGGATCATACCGTTGTGGCAATGGAATACATCGTGAACAATTACCGGGATATTCCGGCATCCGACAGGAGGATACTGAGCATTGCAACGATGCTCCATGATATCGGAAAACCCGTCATGAAGTTTACGGGATCGGACGGAGTGGATCATTTCACGGGCCATCCGAAAGAGAGCGAGAAGATGGCGGAGGTCGTTCTTAAGAGATTAAAGTACGACAACGATACGATCAGAAGAGTAAAGAAACTTGTCAGATATCACGATGACAGACCCGAGCTGTCCTATCCCGGAGTCAGGAGATTCATAAGGGATGTTCAGAGCGACAACATGGAGAACCTTATCAGGCTCAAGTATGCCGATCTGTATGCTCACACAAAATATCAATGGGATGACAAGCTTTATCAGGTTGAGACTCTCGAAAAGATGTACCGGAAGATCGCAGAGGATAACGACCCGCTGAGCGTCAGTGATCTTGCGGTTGGAGGAGACGATCTCATGAAAGCGGGTATCGCTCCGGGACCTGCCGTGGGAGAAGCTTTGAACATGCTCCTCGAGTGCGTCCTTGACGACCCTTCGGCGAACACAAAAGAAAAACTTCTCGATGTACTGTCTTCAAAAGGATCACAGTAATGAAGAGTATCGAAAAAGTAGTGATCCCCGTCATCATGATCGTGATCATCACTATGCTCGGGATATACTACATTTCAAAAGAATATGAAAAGCAGCAGGCCCAGAAGCGTACCGAAGAGATAAAGGAGACCATCGAAGAACAGGCGGCGCAGAACCCCGTGAATCCCGATGAACTTACTTATCAAAGTGCTGCGATGCTCGTCGGGAAGAATGCCGAAGAGGGAAAACTCAAGTTCATTTCCGTGGACAGCGAAAGACTGTTTGAACTTGATTACGATAAGAAGTCATCTTTTCTCGGAAAACACGGTAACTATCTGACACTCGATCAGATACCGCTCGGCGAGATACTGGATGTATCCTACGGAATTCACGACAGAAAACTTCTCGAGATGAAAGTGAGCGATGAGGCTTGGACTTTCACCGACGTTACGAAGTTTGAGATAAACGAGGAAGAAGGAAAAATGGAGATCGCCGGAAGCACTTACAAGCTTCCCAAGATGGCGGTCGTTTCATACAAAGACGAGCTCGCTTCGTTCATGGATGTCACGAATGTGGACACTCTGACGGTAAAAGGCTGGGGGCGCAAAGTATGTTCGGTGATCGTTGACAGGGGTCACGGTTATGTCAGACTTCAGAACGATTCTTATTTTGAAGGCGGATGGATCGAGATCGGTCAGGAGATCATAAAACCCGTTACCGAGGAAATGCTGATACCGGTTCCGGAGGGCGACTATCATGTCCGCCTGACGAACAGGGGTTATGCCGCGGAAGAAGACGTGAACGTCGAGCGGGATAAAGAAACACTTCTTGATCTGTCAAAAGTGGATATAAAGGAAGTTGCGATAGGACATGTCGAGTTTGCGATAGTTCCGGATTATGCACAGCTTTATATTGACGGACAGATGACCGACTTTGAGGAGAGGGTCTCTCTTGAATACGGCATCCACAGGATCCATGTGGAACTTGCGGGATATAAGAGTGTTGATACCAATATCCGTGTGTCCGATAAATACGCAAATGTAGACATTGCACTTGAATCCGATTCGGAAGACGATACGTCAAAAGATACGACGGCGAAGACGCCTACTCCGACCGTAACGCCGATACCGACCGTGGAGGCGACAACGGCTCCGAGGATAGCGGATTCAAATACAAACAGTACGGAAAATTACATAGCACCGCTTAAAAATGCGGTTCCCACGGATTCGCTCTCATCTTCCAAAACGAATCCGCTTTCCGGAATATCGACTACATCAACGACATCAACAACATCCGACACGGGTACGACAAACACCGAAGTCATAAGCGACACGAGAAAGATGTATGTGGAGTCGCCTGAAGGTGCCGAGGTATTCGTTGACGGAATATACGTGGGTATTGCGCCTATATCATTCATCAAACCCGAAAAGGGTTCGCATGTCGTCACGCTTTCGAGAAACGGATATGTGACCAAGAGTTATACGGTATCCGTACCCGGTGATGACAGAGATGTTACGTTATCGTTCTCGGATCTTGTTTCCGAACAGGAATAGGACAGTAAATGAAAAACTACTTGAAAAGACGTGATAACCGAATAACACTTGTGTTTTTCCTGATCACGATGATCGTGGCCATAAGTCCGCTCATATCGAGATACTGCATTAACGGTCATGATCTGGAATATCATCTTCTCAGGATCGAGAGCCTCAAGGAAGGGATCCTTATCGGACGTCCGTTCCTGAAGGTCAATACGCTCTTCTTCGGAGGCGCAGGCTATGCCAGTTCCCTTTTCTATTCGGATCTGTTCATGCATATCCCGGCGCTTCTTCGCGTGTGTCATTTCGGAATAGGAACAAGCTTCCACCTGTACACAGCACTTATATTCGCACTTTGTTATGTCTCAACATTTTACTGTGTATGGAAGATGAGCCTGTCAAAGTTTGCCGGAACGGTGGCTGCGATGCTTGTCACGCTTTGTCCTTATCATATGGACGACATGCTCGTCAGAACCGCCTGCGGCGAAAATGCGGCCTTCATCTTTCTGCCTTTGGCGATATACGGGGTGTTCAATGTGCTCTATGAGGAGATGGACAAGCCCTGGGTTTTCGGACTCGGAATGGCGGGTCTGATACTGACACATCCGGCCACATGCATACTCATGACATGCGTGTGTGTTGTTGCTTTTCTTATCCATATAAAAACTCTGATCAACACCCCGAAGGTATTCGTCAAGCTGTGTGTCGTATCTCTTCTGGCGATCCTCGTCACGGCATACCAATGGCTTCCGATGCTGGAGCAGTTTGCTCATTCCGAATTCTATGTGGCAAATAACTGGACGGATCTTCTTGATTCCTCGGTCGGATTTTATGAGATGGCTTCGAAGACATTTCCGTGTGTCGGAGCGGTTCTCTTTGTTCTTATCATTCCCAGATTCTTTATGTCGCGTCGGGATTATCCGATACTTAAGTTCATCGACCTGTGCATAATCGCGGCACTGATCTTTTCCGTTGGGGCCACGAACATAATGCCGTGGGAGAAAGTTGCAAGATTCTTCGGATTCCTTCAGTTCCCGTGGAGACTGTTTATAATGTCGTCCGTACTGTTATCGATAGCGGACGCGGTGATCATCAGACTGTTTCTCGACAGGATAGGGGAGGATCACAGGAGGATAGCATTTGATATAGTCCTCATACTGATCGCGGCTGTGATGATGAAAGGTGCGATCGATCATCAGAATGAGAATTCGATGGGATACTATGATTACAGTGACGATTATTACAGTTTCAAACCTTATACCGCAGGCGTCATAGCGGGTGAATGGCTTCCGGCTGCCGTTACCGATGCCTCATCGCTTGTCGAACAAAGCGACAGGATGGTCTATGATGACGGTTCGGCGTGCGCATTCACAAGAAAGCGCGCAAAGGTCATTTCGGATATTGAAAGCGGTCATGAATATGTTGATGTACCGTTCATCTATTACAAAGGGTACAGTGCCGTCATCGTCGATGATGCCGGAAACAAAACCAAACTTGAGGTTACGGGTGACGGTGAGAACGGAATGTGCAGAGTGATGCTTGAGGGCGCAAAGGGAGAACTGACCGTAAGCTATACCGGTACCATCCTCCAGAAGGTATCGCTTATAGTTTCTCACCTGTTTATTCTTCTGATATTTGATCTTCTGTATCTGAAGAACAAATACAAGAAAAAGCTCCGGATGAGAGCAGCCGCTGCGGGAGCAAATCTCGGCAAAGTTGCCGCCATCCTCGTGTTCGCGCTTGCTTCGGTATCGCTTAGCGCATGTAATGTGGCAACCGTACAAAGCGGCGGATACTATGATCCCGATGAGATGATCGATTATCTGAAAGATATTAACGGTGACAATACTGAAGAGACCGACGGTATATCGGAAGAAGATCTTGTCAGGATCAATTACAGTCACAAAGGCTACGACAAAGACGGAAAAAGCTATGCGGTCAGTATAGACGAGTCCACGGGGGAACAGGTGATATCGGTTATAAAGCCGGATGAAAACGGTCTGTATCCCGATGGCGAAAATCATGTCGAAAGCAGACTGTACGACAGCCTTTTTGATGAAGAAGCAAAAAGTGTTCTCGAGAAATATCGGACCGACAGTCTTAAAGGACGTGTCATGCATGAAACGGATGCGCTTCTGTGTCTGGAGGTTTTTCCGGAAGAGTCAAAGAATAAAAAGCTGGATGAGCTGGCAACTACTCTTGCCGAAGATATATTCGGAATCCCCACATCGAAGGCGGAAACCGTTCTTGATAAGTACGATATAGCTGCGGTTCTTGCAAAGGCCGCTTACGTTCTCGATAAATGGGAGAGAGCGGAAGATGCGGGAAAGCTTGCGGAGCAGTATTTCAAAGATGCGGAAAGTGTTGACGATCCCGATGCGGAGCCCGTGGCGGCGCGCCTGTGGGCGGCAGCCGAGCTGTACAGACTGACGGGTCAGAAGACATACAGATCGGTAGTGGATGCGATCGCGATGGATGTTGTACCGGAAGGTTTTTCTTATGAAGAACCCGGTTTCTTCGGATTGTTTGCATACCTCATGTCTCCACACGCAACGAATTACAACGTTTGCACAAACATGATGAGCATCGTGTTCTCTGAAGCCAACGAACTTATCAGGGAACCGATCGAAAAGGAATTCCTTGATACGAGAGTGGATTCCTCGACCGCGAAGCGTGATGAGAAGACAGCAGTCAGAATGATGGATGAGATAATCCTTGTGACTATGACCAACTATGTGAGCGTAAGTGTCGAATACAAAGAATTTGTTCAGAACAGACTGAATTATATATACGGAGCCAATCTGTCGGGGATCGATTTTACGGAGGATGACAATGCCCTCTCCGATTCGCCGAGGCTGTTTGTTCTGATCGGATTGTAACAACAGGAGGATCATATGAAGATAGTTGTTTTGGCCGGAGGACTCAGTACGGAAAGAGATGTGTCGCTCGTGACCGGTCGCTGTGTATATAAGGCACTGAAAGATAACGGACACAGAGTCATTCTGATGGACGTGTTCCTCGGATACGAGGGAGACACAAAAGACATATTCGAAGCGGATATAGACTGGGCCGCAACAGTCGCGCCGATATCGGAAGAGGCCCCCGATCTCGAAGCCGTAAAGGCACTGAGAAAAGACGATAAAAAAGTGTTCTTCGGACCGAACGTTATACCCGTATGTCAGGAAGCGGATATTGTGTTCATGGCTCTTCACGGGGATTGCGGAGAGAACGGAAAGATACAGGCTGCATTCGATCTTCTCGGTATCAGATATACGGGAACAGATCCGTTTTCGGCATCTCTTGCGATGGATAAAGCGATCGCTAAGCAGCTCTTTATGATGTACGGCGTCAGGACCCCGGAAAGCTACATGTTAAAGAGCGTTGATGATGACCACGTACCGGAATTCCCCTGCGTTGTTAAGATATGTAACGGAGGATCGTCGGTCGGCGTATACATTGTAAATAATGAGACGGAATATCAGAGTGCCGTAAAAGATGCGTTCCGCTATGAATCAAAAGTCATGGTGGAAAAATACATCAAAGGCCGTGAATTCACATGCTGTGTTATAGAGGGACGAGCTCTTCCGATAGTGGAGATAGAGCCCATAAACGGTTTCTATGATTACAGGAACAAATATCAGGCAGGTTCAACGATCGAGACATGTCCCGCAAAGCTTAACGATGTTACCACGGCAAGGATACAGGAAGAGGCGGTCAAAGCATTCAAGGCACTCGGGATAAAGACATATGCGAGAATGGATTTTATCATGAATGACAGTAAGGAAGTATACTGTCTTGAAGCAAACACTCTTCCCGGAATGACTCCGACGAGTCTGATCCCTCAGGAAGCAGCTGCGATCGGAGTGTCATACAACGACCTTTGTGAATGGATCATTGAGATCTCAATGAAGAAACGGACAGACCATGCGTAATATGAACATCTGGGCGATAGCCGAGGCTATCGGAGGTAAACTTGAAAATGCCGCCAAATGCGACATGACCAAAGAGGCAACCAGTGTCGTGATCGATTCAAGACTGATCGAAGAAGGAGGGATATTTGTTGCCATAAAGGGAGAGAGAGTGGACGGACACTCTTTTATCCAGCAGGTATTTGAAGAAGGCGCACTTGCGGTTATCTGTGAGAAGATACCGCCCAAAGTCAAGGGACCGTGCATCGTTGTTGAAGACAGTCTTGCGGCAATAAGAAGACTGGCCGAATATTATATGGACCAGCTGTCGATGAAAGTCGTTGGAATAGTCGGAAGTGTCGGAAAGACAAGCACGAAAGAACTTGTAGCATCGGTTCTTGCATCGCATTACGAGGTGCTTCGTACAGAGGGTAATCTGAACAACGAGATAGGTGTTCCTCTCACCGTGTTTAAGATAAGGGATGCACATGAGATCGCGGTAATTGAAATGGGCATAAGCGATTTCGGAGAGATGGACAGACTCGGTGCGATCGTGAAGCCTGATATCGTGGTGTTCACAAATATCGGACCGTGTCATCTGGAAAATCTTAATGATCTTGAAGGTGTTCTTCGTGCCAAGACCGAGGTAATCCCTCATATGAATCCGTCAGGAACACTTGTCCTCAACGGTCAGGATGAGATGCTCGGCAGGATAAGCATCAATACTTCCGGAAGCCGTAAGATAATCAGATACGGAAAAGAATCAAAAAGAGACGATGTCTATGCATCGAGTATAGAGAATCTCGGACTCGAGGGCTCAAAGTTTATTGCCAATTTTCCGGACGGAAGTCACTATGAGATGACGGTTCCTTTGCCCGGATATCATATGGTGGACAATGCCGTTGCGGCTGCCGCCGTCGGATTCTTACTCGGACTAAACCTTGAAGAGATAAGAAGAGGAATGATGTCCGTTGAACAGCTTACGGGAAGAGGGAATATCATCCATACCGAGAAGTATACGATAGTGGATGACTGCTACAATGCCAATCCCAAGTCAATGTTTGCGGCGATCGATACTCTCGGATATGCGCTCGGAAGAAAGGTGGCGATCCTCGGTGACATGTTCGAACTCGGAGAGGAATCCGAAAAACTTCACGGCGAGGTGGGCGACTATGCAGCCGGACACGGAGTGGATTCTCTCATATTTGTAGGTTCCGCGGCCAAGTACATGTATGAGCGCGCAAGGTTGCATGAGGGAGTGGAGATAAGGTATTATCCCAACAGGGAACTTCTTATAGCGGCACTGTCAGACGAAACAAAAGAGATCATCAAACCCGAAGACACCATCTTGGTAAAGGCGTCTCACGGAATGGGTTTTTCCGAAGTAGTTGAATATCTGAGAAACAGAGAATAAAGGAGAAGATTATGGCATTTAGGATCATTACGGATACCGGAGCAAACATCACGGATAAGGTCAGAAACCATTACGGGATCGAAGTCGTTCATCTCACACTTATCATGGACGGTGAGGAGATGCAATTTACGAGCACGGAAGGGTTTGATTACGACGGATATTACGAGAAGCTCAAAAACGGAATGAAGGCTTCGACGTCCCAGGTAAACCCCGCACAGTTTACCGAATGCTTCGAACCTATTCTGGAAAAGGGAGAAGACATTTTGTATATAGGTCTGTCAGGCGGAGTCACCGGCTCGATCAATTCCGCAAAGATTGCCGCCGCGGATCTTCTGGATGATTTTCCCGACAGGCAGATTAAGATAGTCGATTCTCTCGGCGCATCGCTCGGGGAGGGAATCCTTGTTGTCGAGGCGGCGGAATGCAGGGATAAAGGCATGAGCCTTGGCGAAACTGCCGATCATATTGATTTTCAAAAGTACTGCATGTATCAGGTGTTCGTGGTCGACGACCTTAAGCATCTCAAGAGAACGGGCCGTATAAGCGGCGCTCTCGCATCTCTCGGAACAATGATGGATATCAAACCGATCCTCAAAGGAGATACGGAAGGAAAGATAGTTGTCGAGTGTAAGGCCAGAGGCCGTAAGCAGGCGATAAAGGCACTTGCGGAAAAATACAGGGATCTTGTGGTCGATCCCGAAAACCAGTTGGTCGGTATCTCATATGGGGGAAAACGTGAGGATGCGGTACATCTTGCAAATCTCATTTCCAAGATCGCACAACCCAAAAAGATATGGATGGTGCCTCATGAACCCGTTACGGGATGTCATGTCGGACCGGGTATGCTGGCGCTGTATTTTAAGGGCGCGGATGACGTAAGGGCATTCTGACGAAGTAAGAAGGGAAAGAAACCGAAAATGCTTAGATTCATCATCTGCCTGATCCTGGTGATATTGGATTTTGTAGTTGCAATACCGATAATCACGATCGGCTTTCTTATAGGACTGTTTTCAAAGAAAGCAAAAGATGCGTATATGAAGATCATGATGCATGTGATCTTTGTGGGTATTGATTTTATCTCGGGAGCGAAGGTAAAATATATAGGTCTTGAGAAGATCCCCACTGACGTTCCGGTACTGTACGTTGCGAATCACGAGAGCTTCTTCGATGTTCTCCTGACTCTTACAAAACTCCCCGGTACCATTTGTTTTGTCGCAAAGAAGGCGTTCGGAAAAGTGCCGATATTTGCTCAGGCACTGTCGCTTTACAATACGCTTTTCATTGACAGGGACAACATCAAGCAGGGACTGCAGACGATCTTAAAAGCGATCGATAACGTGAAGTCGGGAATGAGTGTTTATATCTTTCCGGAAGGAACAAGAAGCCGTGACGGTAAGATGAACGAGTTCAAGGAAGGAAGCATGAAGATCGCAGTCAAGAGCAGATGCCCCATAGTACCGATCGCGATCTCAAATTCGGCGGATGTCTTCGAAAATCACTTTCCTAAGCTTTATCCCGCACCCGTGGTCGTCGAGATACTTGATCCGGTCTATCCAGAACAATTCGATAAGACCGAACAGAAACATCTCGGAAAACTGTGCAAGGACCGCATAGAAGAGACAAGAGACAGAAACCTTAAAGAGTACTGCGGAAGGGATCAGGAAGAATAGACGATCCGTCCGTTTGTTATAGTGTATCTGATCTTTCCCTCGATCGTCTTTCCGAGGAAAGGTGTGTTACATGATCTTGATACGGATGAAGTATACACGGTGGATTCATCCGGTGAGAATATTACTATATCAGCCGGGGCCCCTGTCGCAAGAGTCCCCGCATTCAACCCGTATAGTCTGGCGGGATTAAGGCTCATCAGTTCAAATAGCCGGCTCATATCTATGATATCCCTTTTAACCAGCACGGAATATGCCAAAATAAAAGATGTTTCCAGACCGATTATCCCGCTCGGTGCCGATTCGAAGGCAAGTGATTTTTCCTCAAGGGAGTGAGGCGCGTGATCGGTCGCGATCATATCTATGGTACCGTCGGCAAGTCCTTCCCAAATGGCTTCACGATCGGATGCCTTACGAAGCGGAGGATTCATCTTTGCCAGAGTTCCGTATTCGCTAACCGCATTATCGGTCAGAGTAAAGTGATGAGGGGTAGCTTCGGCATGTATGTTCGGGGAGGTCATTTTGGCGCGGCGAACGGCTTCGACTCCCTCCGCGGTACTGATATGCTGTATGTTCAGCTTTACCCCCGTTTTTTTGGCGATCTTAAGATCCCTTTCGATCATCGTTATCTCGGCAAGCCTGTCGGATCCTTTAAGTCCGAGTGAAGCGGCTGCTTCTCCGGAGTTCACTCCGTTCTGTTCGATATATGTGGGGTCCTCCTCGTGAAGGGATACGGGAACATTCATATCCGAGATCTCTTCAAATGCCCGCTCAAGTAACTTCTCATCAAGAACGGGTCTCCCGTCATCGGTAAAACCGACGGCGCCCGCTTCGAGGAGTTTTTTGTAATCGCACGGTTCTTTCCCGTTCATTCCCTTCGTGACGGTCGCGCACGTATAGATATGAAGCGGTTCGGCTTTGGCCCGCGTCAAAACATCACGCACGATCTTCGGATCATCGATTGCAGGTACGGTGTTTGCCATCATTACAACGGAGGTAAATCCTCCCGCAACGGCAGCCATCGAACCCGAGTGAATGTCCTCTTTGTGGGTCTGGCCCGGATCGCGGAAATGAACGTGAACATCGACAAGACCGGGTCCGGCTACAAGTCCGCTCCCGTCTATTATCTCATCATCCTTCGCGCTGTCGGCGATCTTCCCGTCGCATATGAACAGGTCCTTTATTTCATCGGTTTTGTCGGCAGGGTCTATGACCCTTATGTTTTTGATTATCATGGTATTTATATTACTATTCTTTGATGTGTTTTGACAATCTCATTATTGTATACAAAAAACACTAATTACTTGAAAAAAGCGCGAAAAACGGCTATACTCTAATTAAATTGGAAAACTATGTCCGGATGAAACAGGTATATGAAATTAAAGGAAACGGCAACAACAGTATCACAGGAGAAACTGTGCAAGGATGTGTATTCTCTGTGGATATCGACAAATATCGCAAAATATGCGTCCCCGGGGCAGTTCGTATCTCTTTACCCAAACAGTGATTCAATGCTTCTGCCGCGTCCGATAAGCATATGCGAGATCGATGATTCGAAGGATCCGGGACTGTTGCGTCTTGTGTACAGAGTGGCGGGAAAAGGAACCCTGGAATTCTCGCACCTGACAGCCGGCGATACGGTTGAGATTCTCGGACCGAACGGAAACGGATTCCTGCCTTTTTGCGATAAGACAAAAGAGAGTACAACAAAAGCGCTTCTTGTCGGAGGAGGAATAGGGATACCTCCGATGGTTGAACTGGCCAAGAAGCTTACGTGTGACGTTAACGTCGTTGCAGGATACAGAAATGCCGAGGAGATGTTTCTTACCCGCGAACTAGAACGTGAGGGAAGACTAGTCATCGCAACGGATGACGGAAGCTTCGGGATACACGGAACCGTAATGGATGCGATAAAAGAGGAACAGATATGCGCTGATGTGATTTTCGCCTGCGGGCCCAAACCGATGCTGAAAGGTATCAGGACGTTTGCCGAAGAAGCGGGTATTATGGCATACATCTCCATGGAAGAGAGGATGGCCTGCGGAGTCGGAGCGTGTCTCGGATGTGTTTGCGAGAGTGTCAATAAGGACGAACACTCGCAGGTCAACAACAAGAGGGTATGCGTGGACGGACCCGTATTTCCCGCATCGGAGGTGGTTCTGTGATGGATATGTCGGTAAATATCGCAGGTATCCGCCTTGCCAATCCGGTAATGACCGCATCGGGGACTTTCGGATCCGGAATGGAATACGGAGAGTTTGTTGATCTCGGAAGGCTCGGAGCGGTTGTCACAAAAGGTGTGAGCCTTGTTCCGTGGCCGGGTAATCCGACGCCGAGGATCGCCGAGACATACGGCGGGATGCTCAATGCGATAGGACTCCAGAATCCGGGAATAGATACGTTTATCGAAAGAGATCTGAAGTTTCTTGAAGACTTTGATACGAAAGTGATCGTCAACGTTTGCGGCAAGACGGTTGAAGAATACGTGGGAGTCGTAGAGCGACTCGCCGATACGAATGCGGACATGCTTGAGATCAACGTCAGCTGTCCGAACGTTAAGGAAGGTGCGATAGCATTCGGGCAGGATCCCGAAGCACTCGCGCATATAACAAAAGAGATTAAGAAAAAGGCAAAGCAGCCTGTCATCATGAAACTGTCGCCGAATGTTACGGACATCGCACTGATGGCAAAGGTATGTGAGGATGCGGGCGCGGATGCCGTATCGATGATCAATACGATCACCGGGATGAAGATAGATATAAACAGGAGACAGTTTGTTCTTGCAAACAAGACAGGCGGACTGTCGGGACCCGCGATCAGGCCGGTGGCTGTCAGGATGGTATATCAGGCGTCACGGGCGGTAAGTATTCCGATCATAGGAATGGGCGGAATATCGACTTATGAAGATGCACTTGAGTTCATTATGGCGGGAGCCTCGGCGGTTGCCGTTGGAGCAGCGAACTTTACAGATCCGCTTGCGACCGTAAAGGTCATCGAAGGGATCGAAGAATATATGAGAAGCAACAAAATAAACGACATTAAAGAACTGATCGGATGTGTAGAGTCCCGATAGCCGGGATACGGAGGGACAACGGAAGGAGGAATGGCTATGATGCAAATAGGTGGAGTTGACAACCTGGTATTAAAGCAGGTGACATTACCGTCGGATATTGAAAACGACGAAAAGAAGACCGTGATCCGGGAAACCGAGGAAAAGGCAAAAGAAAAAGATGAAGCAGCTGCCGCCAGGGACCGTGAAGAGGCGCAGAAGGCGGAAGAGACTGCCAAAAGTGTTTACGGTGATGTCGTAGGTAAATCTTCCGACGGTGATACGACGCGCGTGAAGAAGGATGCGATGGAAGCTCTTGAGACGGGAATGGTGATCAAGAGAGAAGATAAGGAAAACGATCTCATGGAATACAACAGAGATCAGCTGACCGTCATGCGCGATAAGGGTGACATCACAAAGAATCAGTACAATCATGAAATAACCCGTCGTGACGAGATAATGGAAAAAGACGAGAAGTCCGCTTTTGCAAAAACAAATGCGGAGATGATCGAGAAGCAGAAGGAAGATGCCCAGGAGAAGGCAAGAGAGAAAGCAAAAGAAAGACTTGACGAGATCCAGGGTAAAGGACAGGAATCCGAGGAGAACACCGCAAGACTTGAGAACGGTATGAATATGCTCTCAGGCGCGGAAAAGGGACTTCTCATTGAGGAAGATATGGTTGAACAGGCAGCCGAAAACGGCAGGAGCGATGTCATCGATCAGATACTCAATCCCGAAGACGGTAACCTTAAAGTCATAATCAAGTAAGTTCTGCATGAAGATCAACGCATATGCCAAGATAAACCTCGGCCTCGATGTTACGGGGAAAAGAGATGACGGATATCATGAAGTCAGGATGATCATGCAGAACATAGATCTTCATGACGAACTTGTTGTCGACAGAACCGACGAGGCGGGGATAACTATCACGACAGACAGAGATGATCTTTCCACGGGAGAGGACAATCTGATCCACAAAGCCGCAAAGCTTATGATGGATGAATACGGTCTTTCCGGCGGGATAAAGGTTCATCTTACAAAGAACATACCTGTTGCTGCAGGACTTGCCGGCGGAAGTACGGATGCCGCCGCAACACTCATAGCGGTCAACGAGCTGTTCGGACTCGGATTGTCACAGATCGAACTGATGAAGATCGGTGTTCGCATCGGGGCCGACGTTCCGTATTGCATTATGGGCGGTACGGTTCTGGCGGAAGGGATAGGAGAGATACTGACTCCCCTGCCTCCGTGTCCGGGATGGAGAACGCTTATCGCCAAGCCGGATGTGAGTGTATCAACTGCGCATGTTTACAAATCGTATCGTTCTGATTCGGTAGAACACCCCGACATCGACAGTATAGCCGGGGGAATCGAAAAAGGTGACTTTGATACGGTTACCCGTTATATGGGGAATGTGCTGGAGAGCGTTACGGCTTCGGAAGTTCCCTATGTCGGACAGATCAAAGACATCATCGCCGAATGCGGAGGACATCCTCTTATGAGCGGAAGCGGACCGACCGTGTTCGGACTGTTCGAATCGGAAGATAAGATAAACAGCGCTTATGACAGGCTGAAACAGGCGGATAGTATCTCCGATCTGTTTATCACGAGGATATTTGATGGACGAACTCAAACTGCAAATGAACATGGATGAATATCTTCCGCTGCGTGATGTGGTTTTCAACACATTGCGCCAGGGAATTCTTACCGGAATCCTCAAACCGGGAGAGAGACTGATGGAGATCCATCTGGCCGATAAGCTTGGAGTATCGAGGACCCCGATAAGGGAAGCGATACGTATGCTTGAACTTGAGGGACTCGTTACAATGATCCCGAGACGCGGCGCGGAAGTATCAAGGATAAGCAGACAGGATATAAGCGATGTTCTGGAAGTTCGTCTTGTGCTTGATTCATTGGCTACGAAACTTGCCTGTAAGAGGATCACCGAGGATCAGAAGGAAGAACTCAGAAGTGCGGCTGAAGAATTCGCACGCGCCACGGAATCCGGAGATGTAACCGAGATCGCAAAGGCGGACGTAAGATTTCATGACGTGATACTGGCGGCTTCACACAACAAGAGGCTGATACAGATGGTCAACAATCTTGCGGAAAGGATATACAGATACAGACTGGAATACATCAAAGATGCGGCCAATCATGCAAGACTCATAGAAGAACATGCCAAGATAATGGATTGTGTGATCAAAGGTGACGAAGGAAGTGCATGCATTGCCGCTGAGATCCACATAGTCAATCAGGAAAACAATATGCTAAGTCAGGTAGATGAATAATCATGGATAAGGATGTATGGGTGTCCGTTGCGGGATTGCAGTTCGGAAGCAATCCGGAAGGAGATAGGATAGAGATCCTGACACCCGGAAATTATTACAGAAAAAAGAACCATCATTACGTTACGTATGATGAGATAACGGAAGGATCCGACGAGATCACAAAGAACATCGTAAGGTTCGACGGAGACATGCTCACCATCAGCAAGCGGGGTTTTACGAATGTTGAGATGGTGTTCGAGAAGAACAAACGTAACATGACCAATTACGTAACTCCTTACGGATCGCTTCTTGTCGGCATAGATACCGACAGGATCGATATTAAGGAAAGTGATGACGTTATAAATATAGACATAGACTATGCCCTTGATATCAATTACGAACATCTTGCGGACTGCAGGATAAAAATGGAGATCAAGAATTCGGTATCGATGAAGGGTTTACAGGAAGGAGAACTATAGACAGTGAGGGTTAGAAAAGCGATCATCCCCGCGGCGGGACTCGGAACAAGATTCCTTCCGGTAACAAAAGCACAGGCAAAGGAAATGCTTCCTATCGTCGATAAACCGACGATCCAATACATAATAGAAGAGGCGGTCGCAAGCGGTATCGAAGATATCATCATCGTGACCGGACGAAGTAAACGATCGATAGAAGATCACTTTGACAAATCCGTGGAGCTCGAGCTTGAACTTGAAAAGCACGGCAAGGATGAGATGCTTAAGATGGTCCGTGACATTTCGGAGATGGCGAACATCCATACCATCAGGCAGAAGGAGCCGAGAGGACTCGGACATGCGATATACACCGCAAGACACTTTATCGGAAACGAACCTTTTGCGGTACTTCTCGGAGACGATGTGGTCGTTGCGAAAAAGCCTTGTCTTGCCCAAATGCTTGACGTATATAACGAATATCAGACGTCGGTCCTCGGTGTTCAGGAAGTCGCACATGAGGCTGTAAACAAATACGGTATAGTTGACTGTAAAGCTGTTGACGAAAGGGTATATAAGGTTCATGACCTGGTGGAAAAACCCGCGATCGACGATGCACCGTCCGATATAGCGATCCTCGGCCGTTATATAATCACTCCGGAAATATTCGGATATCTTGAGACACAGGATGCGGGTACGGGCGGAGAGATACAGCTGACCGATTCGCTCAGAAGACTGTCCCAGGATCAGGCGATGTACTGCTATGCCTTCAAGGGCCACAGATATGATGTGGGAACCAAGATAGGTTTCCTTCAGGCAAACATAGAATTTGCCCTTCGCAATCCCGAGGTTGCCGATGAGATGAGAAAGTATCTCGGAAGGCTCTCGGCCGACATGGATGCGATGATAGAATACGAATAAAGATCTTAGGATCAAGATAAGGAGAAATGATTTTATGTCCGGAGTATTATTAATCTCAACACCGACCATTGTGTTGCTGATCGTTCTCGTGGTTGTAGCCGGTATCGCGGTCGCACTGTATTTCCTCGGCAAGAAGGCCCAGGCAAGGGAGGCCGAGCAGAAGGAAGCGATCGATGCGATGAAGCAGACGGTCTCGATGCTGATCATCGACAAGAAACGAATGAAGATAAAAGAATCGGGTCTGCCTCAGGCAGTCATCGATCAGACTCCAAAGATGATGAGATGGACGAAGCTTCCGATCGTCAAAGCCAAAGTCGGACCTCAGGTGATGTCACTTGTTTGTGACGACAAGATATTTGACAATGTTCCGGTCAAGAAAGAAGTAAAAGCTACGGTCAGCGGAATATATATTACAAGCGTTAAGGGTCTTCACGGACCTTCCGATCAGAACAGAAACGTTAAGAAAAAAAGTAAATTCAAGCAGTTTGTTGAAAAGATGCAGGAGAAAGCGGGAGCAAAACCTGTTAAGTAATATGCGAAGACGGGGAAAGATCATACCGGCGGCGATTCTTATTACGGCAATTGCGCTTGCAGGATGTTCGAACAATTCCATGCCCGATCCGGATGACTATATAAAGCTCGGGCAGTACAAGGGTCTGAAAGTGGAAAGATCCTCCTATGAGGTCACCGAAGATGCGATGCAGGAAGAGCTCGATATGCTCGCCAATGCATACGCCGACAAGGATGGAAAGATCCCGGAGCTTACCGATGATTTCATAAACGAGATATCGGGTGGCGGATATAAAGATATTGATTCGTACAAAGCCGCGCTTGAAGAACAGATGAAGTCGGAGTACGATGAGTTCTATGAACTTCAGTATTACGAAGATCTGTGGAATAAGGCGGTTGACAACGCACAGGTTATAAAAGATTTTCCTGCTGATTATCTTCAGAAGAAAACGGAAAGATCACTCATATCGGCACAGAATTATGCCCAAAGTCTCGGGATGTCCTTTGAGGATTTCGTTAATGAGAAGATGGGACTGACCGTTGATGAATTCAACAAAGAAGCCATAGAATATGCCAAAGTCGCCGCAAAGGAAAGCATGGTCCTGGAGGCGATCGCCCGTGCCGAGAATATCACGGTTTCAGATGAGGATATTGAAAAGGCGATAAAGGAATATGTGGACCTCGGAGCGTTTGAATCGGAAGAAGCATTCAGAAACGAAGGTCCCGAGAGGATGGAAGAACTGAAGGAATACATCCTGACATCCAAAGTTCAGGATTTTCTTGCCCGCGAAGCGGACAGAGGAGAAAACGAAAAATAAGTAAGGAAGATGAGAGACAATGGAAAAACTGGTTAATGTAAGGGAGATATTCAGAAACAGAGATGATTATCTCGACAAAGAGATCAAGATAGGAGGATGGGTCAGATCTATACGTGATTCCAAAACATTCGGATTCATAGTGTTAAATGACGGAACGTTCTTCGAGCCGATACAGATAGTGTACTCGGATGCTCTTTCAAATTTTGCCGAGATATGCAAGACCAATGTGGGAGCGGCGCTCATCGTGACCGGAACGCTTGTTGCGACCCCCGGTGCAAAACAGCCTTTTGAGATCCAGGCAAAGAACATTTATGTCGAAGGATCTTCAACACCCGATTATCCCTTGCAGAAGAAACGTCATACGATGGAATTCCTTCGTACGATGACGCACCTTCGAGCAAGGACAAATACATTTTCCGCGGTATTTAGGGTTCGCTCGCTCATTGCGTATGCGATCCACAAATTCTTCCAGGAACGTGATTTTGTTTATGTACACACCCCTCTTATAACAGGTTCCGACTGTGAGGGTGCCGGAGAGATGTTCAGGGTAACGACGCTCGATCCGAAGGATCCGCCGCTTTGTCCCGACGGAAGCGTCGATTTTTCAAAAGACTTCTTCGGCAAAGAAACGAACCTGACCGTAAGCGGACAGCTCAACGGCGAGACATATGCGATGGCGTTCAAGAACATCTATACATTCGGACCGACGTTCAGAGCAGAGAATTCAAATACGACAAGACATGCCGCCGAGTTCTGGATGATAGAGCCCGAGATGGCATTTGCGGATCTTGATGACGACATGGCTCTTGCGGAGAGTATGATAAAGTACATCATAAGTTATGTGCTCGAGAATGCTCCGGAAGAGATGCAGTTCTTCAACACGTTCGTTGACAAGGGACTCATAGACAGACTCCGTCATGTAATGGAATCGGATTTCGGACACGTTACATACACGGATGCGATCTCGATACTCGAGAAGCACAATGACGAATTCGAATACAAGGTAAGCTGGGGTTGCGATCTTCAGACGGAACACGAGAGATACCTTACGGAAAAAGAATTCAAACGTCCGGTATTTGTTACCGATTATCCGAAGGAGATCAAAGCGTTCTATATGAAGCTGAACGAGGACGGTAAGACCGTTGCCGCAATGGATTGCCTTGTACCGGGCATCGGAGAGATCATCGGCGGAAGCCAGAGGGAAGATGATTACGATACGCTGCTCGCAAGGATCGATGAGCTCGGTCTTAAGAAAGAAGATTATGATTTCTATCTTGATCTTCGTAAATACGGGACCGCAAGACATGCGGGATTCGGTCTCGGATTTGAAAGATGCGTTATGTATCTGACGGGAATGGGGAATATAAGGGATGTACTTCCGTTCCCGAGAACAGTAGGAATGGCTGATCTGTAAGCCGAAACAAGGGGATAAACAATAAGGGGAAATTAATATGGGGAGAAAATCACTGCGGGTACGTATCCTGTCGATGACGCTCGTAACTCTTCTGATCACAGGCGAGGGTCGCGTGTTTGATGCCGAGACGCTTCAGGACATCAGAGAAGAGAAACAGGAAGTACTTAACAAAAAGAAAGAAGCGGAAGGAAAGCTTTCCTCGATCAACAAGGATATCGAGAATATATCCGAAGAACAGGAAGCCGTTGAGGCCGAGATCGAGGAACTCGACGCTGAACTTGTCGATCTGCTGCTTTCCGTCAGTCTCCTGGAGTCGGATATAACCGACAAAGAGCGGGAGATCGAGACGACAAAGGAAGAGCTTGCCGATGCGAAGGAAAGGGTTGCCGATCAGGAGGTGGCCATGGCCAGGCGCATCAAGTTCATGTATGAACGCGGAGGCTCATCGTATCTCGAATTGTTCCTTGAATCAAAGAGCATGGCTGAGGCCGTCAACAAGACGGAATACTCGGAGAAGCTCTACAAATATGACAGGCTCATGCTTGAGCGGTACAGGCTTGCCAGAAACGAAGTCGAGGAGAAAGAGATCCAGCTTGAGAATGAACTTTCGGAACTTGAGGAGATCAAGGAAGATCTGAATGCCCAGAAGGAAGAACTGGATGCTCTGATCGCCGAGAAGAAAGAGACCGCGGAAGATTTTGCCGCTCAGCTCTCAAAAGCGAAGTCCAAAGCGGGCGAATACAAGAATCAGATCTCACAACAGTCGGAGAGTCTGAAGAAGCTCAATCAGGCCGAGGCCGAGAAGCTTGCCGAAGAAGCAAGAAAGAAGGCCGAGGAAGAAGCAAAGAAGAAAGCCGAAGAGGCTGCCGCCAGGAAAAAAGCCGAGGAGGAATCCTCAAAGAACAAGAAGGAAAGCTCTGACAGCAGCGATCCGGACAATTCAGGCAGTTCCGATAACGACGATGAGGATTCGGAATCGGAGGAAAGACCTGCCGGAACGAGTGTCAGGGCAACAGGTTCGGGAACGGGAACGGATATAGCAAACTATGCGCTCCAGTTTGTGGGATGTCCGTATGTTCCCGGAGGAACATCTCTTTCAAATGGATGTGACTGTTCCGGATTCACCCAGGGCGTGTACTCACATTTCGGTATCAAGATCCCGAGAAGTTCATATGCACAGTCTGCGGACGGTGACGAAGTGTCATATGATGAGGTTCAGGCCGGAGATATAATCTATTACGGCGGACATGTCGGGATCTATATCGGCAACAATCAGATAGTACATGCGAGCACTGTATCGACCGGGATTAAGATCAGCAGCGCATTCTACAGATCGATAATAACGATAAGAAGATATTATTAATGAAAAAGACAATCATTGTAATGCCCGTGGCCAATGAAGAGGCTACAATGGGCAGTGTTATAGAAAAAATACTCTCTCTGCCGTATGACAATCTGTATCTGTATCCGGTGATCGACTCGTATTCAAAGGACAGGACGGAAGAGATAATAAGAAGCTATGAACCCGGCGGAAGGGTCAAATGCATTTTTTACAAAGAATCCAGAGGAGTAATTTCCTGTTATCTCGAAGGATACAGGCAGGCTCTTTGTGACGGAGCGGAATGTGTCCTTGAGATGGACGGGGGCGGAAGCCATCAGCCCGAGGAGATACCTCAGTTTATAGAAAAACTTGAAGAAGGATATGACTGCGTATGGGGATCGAGATTTACCGAAGGCGGGGAGATGAGTCATCAGCCTCTTTACAGGAAGATTCTCAGTTCGGGAGGAACGATACTGGCAAACGTTGTTCTCGGGACAAAGCTTAAAGATATGACGAGCGGCTTCGAGGGATTCCAGAGGCATGTGCTCGAATCGATGAATCTTGATAAGTTCCTGTCTACGGGACATATGTATCAGACAGAGATGAGATATTACTGCAGAAAACTTAACTGCGTGGAGGTACCGATCCATTACATCGGAGGCGATTCGTCCCTGAAGTTCAAGTCGGTTACCGAAGCTTTGGAGATACTGTTCAAACTTAAGAAACACGAATCTGTTATCTGGAAATAAAAAAGTGTGGCATGCCACACTTTTTTAATCTTCTTCATCCAGTTCCGAACCGGCAACTCCGGATATAACGCTTGTTACCGCGGATACAACGACCGCCACTATTATCACGAGCATCAGGATGCCGGCAAATATGATGATACCTGAATCCATAAGAAATCTCCGTTCATATCAAACTTATTCGTACCCACATACTAACAGGAAAAGCGCGATTTGTCAAAGATCGCGATGACTCGAATCCTGACGGATCAGATTGCGGAACTGTGTGGGAGTGCAGTTTCGGACTATCTTGAACATTCGCATGAACGCGGATATGCTGTTGAATCCGCTTCTGATGGCAACTTCCGTAACGTTTATGTCGGGATCAAGCAGCAGTCTTTCCGAATATGCGATACGCCGGGTATTAAGGTATTTATAGAACGGCATTCCCGCGAATTCCTTGAAAAGCCGGCTGAAGTGATATTTCGAAAATCCCGCCATATCGGCAACTTCCTCAAGCGTAAGATCTTCTGTGCAGTGCTGGTTCAGATAGTTGCATATCGAAAGGAACTTCTCGGTGTATTCCTGCTGCTTTGTCGGTTTGATCCCGACGAAACGATCGGGACTTGCCGTGTAAGAGCGTCCCGTGAGAACGAGCATCTTCAGGAATTTCTGCACTATCGAAAAATTCCTCAGCGGTGCATTGCCGAAATATTCATCGTAGATATCTTTCATCAGCCGGACACATGTTTCGTGTATTTCCGGAAAATCCTCCGGGGTGATCATTATAGCCGGCTGCATTATCGCAAAGAAAGAATCATATTCGTCGAATGACTGGATCATGGACAGATCCACCTGAAAGATGATGCGTCTTCCCTTATGGGCAAAAAGGTGGTGAAGCACACCGGGGCATATGATGATTATATCCCGTTCGCGAAGGCGGAACGGAATATCGTTACAGTCCATCGTGTACTCACCTTCAAGGGGCATAACGATCTCTACCGCCGGATGCCAGTGATTCGGATATTCTTCATTGTCGGTGTTATTGTACAGAAGCAGGGTGGAATCCTGCTCAAAACTTACCGTTTCCTTAACACCATCAAGAATCTTTATCATTTCTTGCTATAACCCTTAACCTATAGTTACAATTTTAACGAACTTTTGATTACGAATTTTTGCAACAAAAATGATACAATAAAAGTCAAAAAAAGAAAAGAAGTAAATGATTTTACAGCATAATGCACAAAAACAACGTCATTTATAAGTAAATCATGAACAACTTAAACGTTTTCGTAAATGACAAAGTGATCTCAGATAGCAATTTTTGATACTCAAAAAGCAAGAATTATGTAGTTAAAATTGCCATACGGAATTAGAGTATTATCACCAGGTTTTTTATACATTTTCAAAAGGAGGATTAATAATGAAAATGAAAAAGTTTTTGGCAGTTTGTCTTTCTGCGGCAATGACAATGAGCCTTCTTTCGGCTTGTGGCGGCGCAGCAGCACCTGCTCCCGCAGCTGATGCAGCAGCACCCGCAGCAACAGAAGAAGCAGCTCCCGCTGATGAGGCGGAAGAGCCCGCAGCTGAAGAAGCTTCAGGCGAGGTTCAGGAAATCTCATTCATGATCTGGGATGATCTTGAGGCATCAGAAGACCTTATCACAAAAGGCTACAAAGAGTCTGTTGACAGATTCAACAAGGATTTCGAAGGTAAGTATCACTGCACACCTATCACAACAAACCTTGAGGAGTATTATGACAAGCTCAATGCTCTTGTTGCGGCAGGCGACACACCCGATGTATTCATCGCTTCACCCGGTGCTAACCTTAGCGACTATGCTACAACAGGCGTAGCAGCAAAGATGGATGACTATCTTAATGCTGACGGATGGAAGCAGACATTCACATCCGATGCTGTATTCGCAGGCGGAACATACGGTGATGACGGCGGCGATGGCCCCGGTATCTATGCTATACCTCTTAACATCGCAGCAGCTTGTGTATTCTATAACACAGAGATGTTCAAGGATGCAGGCGCAGAAGTTCCCAAGACATTCTCAGAGCTTCTTACAGCATGTCAGAAGCTTCAGGACAAGGGTTACACTCCTATCACGATCTCAGCAGGAACAGCTTGGTGTCTTTCAATGGTAGCAGGTTACCTTTGTGACAGAAACGGTCTCAACCTTCAGGATGTCAAGGATCACAAGACAGATTGGAAGGATGAGAAGGTTATCCAGGCCGGTAAGCAGATTCAGGAGCTTTCCAAGTATTTCCAGAAGACTGCAGCAGGTGATGACAATGACGTAGCTACAGCAGCATTCTACAACGGCGAAGCAGCTATCCTGATCCAGGGTTCATGGGCAATCGGTCAGATCAACGGTTCATGTGCAGAAGGATTCGCTGACAAGGTTGGCGTATTCGCATTCCCTGCAGTTGACGGTTCTTCGGCAGATCCCAACAGAGTTATCGCTAAGTCGGACAGCCTTTGCATGAGCGCAACAACAGAGCATCCCGATGCAGCAGTTCAGCTCATCAAGTACTTCGTAGATGACACAGCAAGTAAGTACACGGCAGAAGTCGGTGGTAAGATCCCTGTAACGAGCGTTCAGTATGACGAGAAGGTTGCTCCTCCCGAGCTTAAGTACGTTATGGATGTATTCAAGAACGCTTCTTCAACATTCGGATTCTACAACGAGTCACTTGCTGATACAGAGGCAGGTTCAACATTCGATAACTGCTTCGTAGAGATCTTCAAGGGACAGGATCCCGCAACAGCTCTCGATCCTATTCAGCAGTACTATGAGGACAACGTTTGGTAAAGATCGGATTTTTCGATAAACCTACGTTAACACAATCGGCCAGCACCCTTTTTTGGGTGCTGACCTTTGTCTAGGAGATGTTGACGGCAGGAATGTTAACATATCCCGGGCAAAGGTTCCGTAAAGGAGCTGATTGATCATCAGGGAGGTTATTTATGGATAAGTTAATGAGAAACAAGAAAGCGATAATACTTTTTATCGCACCGGCGCTCATTCTGTTTACCGCCGTTCTGTTTGTGCCTGTATGCAAAGCGATCTATTATTCGTTCTGTAATTACAAGCTCCCCGGCAACGCCAGGTTCTTCGGATTCGATGACTGGAAATGGCTCAAAAACTACAAGCAGCTGTTTACAAAAGATCAGACGATGAGGATGGCATTTCGTAACTCAATGTTCTTCATGGTGTTCTCCATAGTGACACAGCTCGTGTTCGGATTGTTCCTGGCGGCACTTCTTACAAATATCAAAAAGGGACGAAATCTTTTCAAAAATATCTACTACCTGCCCTGTGTTCTTTCTTCCGCGGCACTCGGTCTTCTGTGGATGTTCGTGTTTACTCCGAGACTCGGTATCAACCAGATGCTTGCTTCTTTGGGGAAGTGGGGCGGAGACTGTACGCTGGGTCCTCAGTGGCTGTTTAATACGGAAGGATACATAATCCTGCCGATATGGGTAGTTTCGTTTGTGGCCCTTTGGCAGTATGTGGGACAGTCGATGATGCTTTATATGGCTCAGATATCCGGAATCAGCTCCGACATCTACGAAGCTTCATATATTGACGGATGCGACAGGAAACAGGCTTTCTTCCACATCACGCTTCCGCTCATAAAGCCCATGGTCGCAACGGCTATGTCTCTTAATGCGATAGGATCGCTCAAGTTCTTCGATCTTATCTATAACATGATACCCGAAGGATTCCTAAGTCACAGAGCGGACGTTATCGCAACCCATCTTTATACTTCGGCATTCAAGTTCAGAAAGCTCGGTTACGGTTCGGCGATCGGTGTTATTCTTCTGATCCTGTGCCTGATCATGACGGTACTGATCAATAAGTTCGTCAAGACAGAGAGTTATGAGTAAGGAGGGAAGAGAATAATGGCTAAAGTAATGACAATAAGCAAAGAAAAGCATCATGCCAAAGTTGTATCAACCCTTATATACGCATTTCTCGTATTATTGGCGATCATCTATATCGTTCCGCTTTTGTGGGTACTTATAACCTCGCTGAAGGATGACAGTACTCTGATGCTTTCTCCGTGGGCAATGCCCGCACAGATCGAATGGGGTAACTATGAGTTTGCATGGACAAAAGGTCATCTCGGAACGGCAATGCTCAATTCACTGATAGTATGTTCGACCACACTCGTTATATCCATGTTGTTCGGATCCATGGCGGCATTTGCGATAGCAAAGCTTCGCTGGAAGCTTTCGAAGCTTTCGCTGTATTACTTCCTTATCGGAATGATGATACCGATCCACACGATACTGATCCCGTTGTTTGTTCAGTTTTCGGGATGGAAGATGAGCAATACGCTTATCGGGATAATCATCCCCTATATAACGTTCTCGCTACCGATAACCATCTATATCATGGTGGGATTTTTCGAGGGAATACCGAATGAATTGTTTGAGGCTGCATGTATCGACGGATGTTCCGTATATAAGATGTTCGGAACGGTCGCAATACCTCTTGCCAAGACGGGATTCATGGTAACAGGTCTTATGTCGTTCGTATCAAACTGGAACGAACTGCTTCTCGCTATGGTATTCATATCCGATGAGACCAAGAAGACGCTCCCGGTATCGCTTACCAAATTCGTCGGACCTTATCATACGAACTACTGTCAGATGTTTGCGGCGATCATGATTGCAATAGTTCCGACGATAATCGCATATGTGGCATTTGCAAACCAGATAGTTGAAGGTCTTACCGCAGGTGCGGTTAAGGGTTGATATAAGGAGATAAAAATGAGCGAACAAAGAAAACCTCTTGTCCGGCACATGTTTACCGCAGACCCGTCGGCGCATGTGTTTGATGACAAACTGTATATTTACCCGTCACATGATATCCCTCATGATGGGGAAGACAATGACAACGGTGACGAGTATCAGATGAGAGATTACCATGTCCTTTCAATGGACAGCCTCGAAGCGGACTGTGTTGACAACGGACTGGCACTTTCGGAAGGAGACGTTCCGTGGGTCTCCAGTCAGATGTGGGCGCCGGATGCGGCATATGTGGGAGGGAAGTATTACCTGTTTTTCCCCGCAAGGGATAAGGATGAGATATTCAGAATCGGAGTTGCGTCATCCGACAGCCCTACGGGCCCGTTTACTCCTGAACCGAATTATATAGAAGGAAGCTACAGCATAGACCCCGCGGTTCTTGTTGATGACGACGGCAAGGTTATCGTTTATTACGGCGGCTTGTGGGGAGGACAGCTTGAAAAATGGAGAACGGGAAAATATGACCCGGATGCACCGTTTTCTCCGGAGCCCGATCCCGAGGCCGATGCACTTGGTCCTATGTGTGCGGTAATGAGCGATGATATGAAGTCGTTCGCGACAAAACCGCAGATGCTGAGCATTCTTGATGAGAACGGGGTTCCCCTTAAAGCAAAGGATGAAGACAGACGTTACTTTGAAGGACCCTGGATGCACAAGTACAAAGGCAAGTATTATCTGTCATATTCAACAGGCACAACGCACTATATCGTATATGCGACAAGTGATTCACCGATGGGACCGTTCACATACCGCGGAAGGATAATGGAGCCGGTCATCGGATGGACAACACATCATTCGATCGTTGAGTATCACGGAAAATGGTATATCTTCTATCATGACTGTGAAATGTCGGACGGTATCAATCACAGAAGATCTGTCAAGTATACCGAATTGAAGTATAATGATGATGGCACAATCGTAACTATAGATCCGTACAAATAGACAGGAGGTCACAAATGCTTTACATAGGTGTAGATCTTGGAACATCCGCCGTAAAACTTCTTCTTATGAATGAAAAAGGCGGCATCGAGAATATCGTATCCAAAGAGTATCCGCTCGAATTCCCTCATCCGGGCTGGTCACAGCAGAAACCCGAAGACTGGTGGGAGAAGACGGTTGAAGGATTAAAGGAACTGACGGCAGGTGCCGATAAGAGCAAGATTGCCGGGATCAGTTTCGGAGGTCAGATGCACGGCCTGGTCGTTCTTGACAAGGACGATAACGTGATCCGTCCTGCAATACTTTGGAACGACGGTCGTACAACAAAAGAGACCGATTATCTTAACAATGTCATCGGTAAGGACAAGCTTTCACAGTACACGGCGAATATCGCTTTTGCCGGATTCACCGCTCCGAAGATACTGTGGATGAAAGAGAACGAACCCGAGAACTTCAACAGGATCGCCAAGATCATGCTGCCGAAGGATTACATAGCTTACAAGCTTTCGGGAGTACACTGCACTGATGTTTCGGATGCATCGGGAATGCTTCTGTTTGATGTCAAGAACAAATGCTGGTCAAAGGAAATGATGGATATATGTTCCGTCAGGGAAGATCAGCTTGCAAAGATATTCGAAAGCTATGAGGTGGTCGGAAACATCAAAGAAGATGTAGCAGCCGAACTCGGATTCCCGACAGGCGTTAAGATCATCGCAGGTGCCGGCGATAATGCGGCGGCAGCTATCGGAACCGGAACCGTCGGAGACGGAAGATGTAATATCTCTCTCGGTACGAGCGGAACGATCTTTATATCGAGCAAGGACTTCTGTGTTGACGAGAACAATGCTCTTCATGCTTTCGCACATTCCGACGGACATTATCATCTTATGGGTTGCATGCTTTCCGCAGCAAGCTGTAACAAGTGGTGGATGGAAGACATAATAGGAACGGATGATTTTGCGGGTGAGCAGAAAGATATTACCAAGCTCGGTGAGAACAATGTATTCTTCCTTCCGTATCTTATGGGAGAGAGAAGCCCTCATAACAATCCTGATGCGAGAGCGATGTTCATAGGAATGAGCATGGATACGACGAGAGCTGACATGACACAGGCTGTACTCGAAGGAGTGGCATTCGGTATCAGGGATTCGTTCGAAGTGGCAAAATCACTCGGCATCAATATCACAAAGACCAAGATCTGCGGTGGCGGTGCAAAGAGTCCTCTCTGGAAGAAGATAATGGCCAACGTCCTCGGAATCACCGTTGAAGTGATCGAGTCGGAGGAAGGCCCCGGATACGGCGGAGCAATCCTCGCAGCTGTCGGATGCGGTGAATACGCATCGGTTGAAGAGGCTGCCGACAAGCTCGTCAAGGTTGTCGGATCCGTTGAACCCGATAAAGAACTTACAGCCAAATACGAAGAGAAGTATCAGAAGTTCAAGAAGATATATCCTACGGTCAAATGTCTTTATTAAATAATTCAAAACAGAAAAGGAGAAGATATCATGGAGATCAAAAAAGTCACTGATCCGGAATTTGCCGCATACGGCAAGGTACTTGAGGGGTATGATCTTAAGGGATTGCTTAAAGCACTTGAGGAGAAAACACCTCTTCCCGCTGGGGTTGAATATGTGGGAAGCGTTGCGGACCTTGAGTACACGGATGCTTTCGGAGTTCTGCAGAACAATGTGTACGGCGGAATGCCCATCCAGATCGGATACTGTAACGGACACAACACAAAGCTCAACTGCCTTGAGTATCACCGTGACAGCGAGATCAATGTGGGATGCACCGACTTCATCCTTCTTCTTGCAAGAGAAGACGACATTGTAGACGGTAAGCTCGACACATCAAAAGTTAAGGCTTTCCTTGCAAAGGCCGGACAGGCTGTTGAAGTATATGCGACGACACTTCATTACGCTCCCTGTTCCGCAAAGGCCGGCGACGGCTTCAAGGTTATAGTCGTCCTTCCGAAGGGAACGAACGGTCCCGTTCCCGCGATCACGGCAAAGTGTGAAGAGGACAAGTGGATGACCGCATGCAACAAGTGGCTCCTGGCTCATGCCGAGGCTTCCGAGGCAAAGGACGGCGCATATGTGGGACTTACAGGAGTCAACATCGATATTGCAGGAGATATCTGAACCTGAATAGTAAAAATCTTAACCGATTAGAGTGATTTTTACATTTTACAATCGATGCGAATTGCAATACAATTATGTTTCAGAAGGTATCAGAGAATTTCTGGTAACCGAATCAGAACTGACTAGGAGGATTACAAATGAATAACACACCCAAAATGAAGATCGGTATCGTTGGTGTCAGCCGTGACTGTTTCCCTGCTGATCTTACTATCAGAAGAAGAAAAGCTCTTGTGGATGCTTATGCAAAGAAATACGATGCAGCAGATATCTATGAGTGCCCCGTAACGATCATTGAGAGCGAGATTCACATGAAGCAGGCTCTCGAAGATATAAAAAAAGCAGGATGTAACGCACTTTGCGTTTATCTCGGAAACTTCGGTCCCGAGATCTCGGAGACAATGCTCGCTCAGCAGTATGACGGTCCCGTTATGTTCTGTGCAGCAGCCGAAGAGGATTATGATTCTGTAACGACAAGCGGACGTGGTGATGCTTACTGCGGTATGCTCAATGCAAGTTACAATCTTGCTCTTCGTAACGTAAGAGCTTATATTCCCGAGTATCCGGTAGGTGATGCAGAGGATTGTGCGGATATGATCCATACATTCATTCCTGTTGCAAGAGCGGTTTATGCTCTTAAGAACCTCAAGATATTCACATTCGGTCCCAGACCTCAGAACTTCTTTGCATGTAATGCTCCTATCAAGCAGCTTTACAATATCGGCGTTGAGATCGAGGAGAACTCGGAACTCGACCTGTTCGAATCATTCAACAAGCATGCCGGTGATTCCAGGATCGCCGATGTTGTCAAGGATATGGCAGCCGAGCTTGGCGACGGTAACAAGAAGCCCGAGATTCTCGAGAAACTTGCACAGTATGAGATCACTCTTCTTGACTGGATCGAGGAGCATAAGGGAAGCAAGCAGTTCTTCGCTATCGCAGGAAAGTGCTGGCCCGCATTCCAGACACAGTTCGGATTCGTACCCTGCTTTGTTAACTCCAGACTTACGGGACGCGGTATCCCTGTAGCATGTGAAGTTGATATCTACGGATGCCTGTCAGAGTACATCGGAACATGCGTAAGTGACGATATCGTAACGCTCCTTGATATCAACAACTCTGTTCCCAAGATCATGTACAAGGAGTCGATCGAAGGCAAGTTCGATTACAAGCTTACGGATACGTTCATGGGATTCCATTGCGGAAATACATGCTCTAAGAAGCTTACAAAGGGCGAGATGAAGTATCAGGCTATCATGGCACGTGCTCTTCCTATCGAGGTTACAAACGGAACTCTTGAAGGCGACATTATACCGGGCGATATCACATTCTATCGTCTGCAGTCAACTTCCGACAACAAGCTTCGCGCTTACGTTGCAGAAGGTGAGGTTCTTCCTGTTGCTACAAGATCGTTCGGCGGTACAGGCGTATTCGCTATCCATGATATGGGAAGGTTCTACCGTTACGCTCTTATCGGCGGTAATTATCCTCATCACGGTGCGGTTGCATTCGGTCATCACGGAAAGGCACTCTACGATGTATTCAAGTATATCGGAGTACTTGACGAGGAACTCGAGTTTAACAGACCGGCAGGAAATCTCTACAAGAACGAGAATCCTTACAAATAAGTAATATAAATAATCAATTATTTATGAAGAAGAGACCCATGATGATGTTTTTCGGAACGCCCGTCAAAACACACAGGGTCTCTTCTTCACTCTCTGCACATTCCTGTTTTTGACATTAACGTGCAAAATGCTGTATAATCCCTGCTATGAAGATTTTGATAAATACAATCCTGGGGAGTCTGATAATCGGCTACTTCTTCGGCTGTATCAATCTCTCCTACATAATCTCAAAACTTAAAGGCTTCGATATCAGACGTGTCGGCTCGGGCAATGCCGGAGCTTCAAATCTGGTAATAGTTGTAGGAAAGAAGATAGGTTTGTTCGTGGCTGCAATAGATATACTTAAGGCATTTGCGGCATTCAGGCTGGCGCAGTATCTGTTTCCGGAAGCGTATTGTGGAAATATAAGCTATGCGGGTATACTCGCGGGCGTCGGTGCGGTATTGGGACATATCCTTCCGTTTTACATGGGATTCAAAGGCGGCAAGGGTCTGGCGTGCTTCGGAGGCACCGTACTCGGGATAGATTACAGGTTGTTTGTGATACTGTTCATAGCCGCGTTTGTTATCGCAACCATAACGGATTACATATGCTTTGCTCCCATATCGATGGCATTTATAGTTCCGCTCACGGTAGGGGTCATATATAAAGTGTGGATACCGTCTGCGATCATCTGCATCGCAAGTCTGGCGCTTCTGTTGAAGCATCGTGAGAATATTGCGAGGATCCGGTCGGGGGATGAACTTCGTTTCCATTTTTTGTGGAGACGGTCTGATGAGTCCGAGAGATTCGGGATCGTTGATGACGGAAAAGAGATACTTAACAGAAAACTTGATAAATAAATTCAGTAACGAGGAGCATTATTATGGAAGAGAACACAGTCAGCAAGAGTAAACAGAAAAGAGAGGAGCGCGCTAAAAGCGTAGCAAAACAGAAAAGAGAAAATCTTATCCTGAAGATAATCGGAGGAGTTATCGCAGTCGCAGTCGTGGGGCTTGTGATTTTCGGTATCGTAAAGGTTATTTTAAAAGAGGCCAATACGATCAATGCGAGCGGCGATTATTCGGCGCAGCTTGATGAGAACGGATACATCAAGGGAGTAAAGGCTCTTGATTATGTTACACTTTGCAACTATAAAGGCATTGAGGTTCCCAAGGGAGAAGTAACATATACCGATGAGGAATTTAAGGATGTGATCAATCAGGCTCTTGCGGCTCATCAGGTATTAAAAGAAGAAGGTACGGTCAAGGACGGAGATAAGGTCAACATCGATTACGTCGGAACTATCGACGGAGTTGAGTTCGAGGGCGGTAATTCGGGCGGAAACGGATATGATCTCACGATCGGAAGCGGTCAGTTCATCGAAGGTTTCGAGAGTCAGCTGATCGGACACAAGGCCGGTGAAGAAGTTACAGTCAATGTGACTTTCCCCGAGAACTATAATGCGGCTGAGCTTGCAGGAAAGCCCGCACAGTTTGCCGTAACGATCCACGGCATTTATGTCGATCCCGAATACAATGATGATTTCGTGTGTGCATATTATCCGGATATGGGATCAACGGTAGCCGAATATGAAAAATCACTGAGAGACAGCTACTATGACGGACAGTTAAAGGCATATGTCGAAAATTTCCTTACAGAGAAGTCGACCGTGAACAAGTTCCCGAGCAAGTATCTTAAGAATGTAAAGGAAACGACCAAGTATTCGGACGTTCAGTCTTATCAGTATATGTCTGAGATGTATTCTCAGTACGGCCAGGAAGCTGGCAGTTTTGAAGACTACATCGGTATGAGCGATGATGCATACACCGCCGATATAACGGACAGGGCGGAAAAGTTCGTTAAGGCCGATCTTGTTTATCAGGCCGTTCTCGAGAGCGAGGGCATAACACTTACCAAGGCCGAAGCTGAAGGTATCGTTCAGGAAATGTACGGAGACGAAGAATTCTACAAGAGTTCACTTGAAACATACGGCGAGGGTTACACAATGAAGAACGCCGTCAAGAATAAGGCCGTTGATATCGCAATGGATGCGGCTGTGGTCAAGTAAAGTTTGGGTTTATAAATAAAGGATTATGCGGTAAAATAGTACGGAAATCATTCCGTACTGTTTTATTTTTCAAGGAACGCAGAGGATAGAAATGTCTGAATATATCAAACTCAGGGATCTGGCAAATCATCTCGGACTCAACAAAGGTGACAGGGTTTATGTCACAAGCGATGTTAAGGGTCTCCTGTATTCGATCATGCATCACGACGATGAGACCGATCTTAATATTCTGATCGACGGGATCATAGATATCATAGGAGAAGAAGGCACGCTTGTATTTCCGGCCTTCAACTGGAGCTTTTGCGGCGGTACGCCTTTTGATTATTACAAGACGATGCCCAAGACAGGGTCCCTGTGTAAGACGGCGATGCAAAGAGATGATTTTCGCAGGACAAAACATGCGATCTATTCATTTGCCGTATGGGGAAAGGATACGGATGATCTTTGTGTCCTTGACAATAAGAGTTCTTTCGGAGACGATTCGCCGTTTGCTTACATGGTTGAACACGGTTACAGGAATCTTTTCATCGACAAGGATCTGGAGCATTCGTTCGTGTTTGTCCACTATGCCGAACAGTCGGTGGGACACCTTTACAGGAACTACAGGTATCTGAAAGACTTTACCGGTGAGTATACCGACGAAAACGGAGTGACATCGGTGAGAACATACGACATGAATGTTCGCGCACTCGACAGGGATGTCACGAATGTCATTTATGCCTTTGAAGATGAATTCATCGAGAAAGGTATAATGAAACGTTTCTATATAAACGATCTTGAGTTCAAGATCATTGAACTGAAAGATTCACATCCGATACTTCAGGAGGATGTTCGTCATAACAGGAGCCGAAAGATATGCTCGTTCATCGGTCAGGATGATCCTTACCTTGAAGACGGGAAGGAAATGTTTGAAAGGGCGAAGGAGCTGTTCCCGATATGCAGGAGCATTATGGGTGACGGAGTCAGACAGACGTTTGACATCCTCAAGAGATACATGCCCGATATGACTTTGCACGAAGTTCCGACCGGAACCAAGGTCTTTGACTGGACGATCCCGAATGAATGGACGATCAGGGAAGCTTATATCGAGAACGAGAACGGTGAACGCATCGTTGACATGAAAGTCAACAACCTTCACGTCATGGGTTATTCTACACCTGTCGATGAGTGGATGGATCTGGCAGCGCTTCGCGAACACATATATACGCTGAAGGACCAGCCTGAACTTATTCCGTATTGCACTTCATATTACAAAGAGCGCTGGGGATTCTGTATGAGCGAGGAAATGCTCCAAAGTCTTCCCGAAGGCAGATATCATGCCTATATCGATTCCGAGCTGAAACCGGGAAGTCTTACTTACGGGGAACTTTTGATACCCGGTAAGAGCAGCGAAGAGATCTTCTTCAGTTCGTACATATGCCATCCTTCAATGGCCAACAATGAGTGCTCCGGACCTGTTGTGCTGTCAAAACTTGCACAGTATCTGAGTTCGAAAACGGACCGGAGGTATTCGTACAGGATCGTGCTGCTTCCGGAGACAATAGGTGCGATAACTTACATATCAAGAAATCTCGATGTCATGAAGAAGAACATAATAGCGGGGTTTAACGTTACATGTGTCGGAGATGACAGAACGTATTCCATAGTCCATTCAAGATATGCGAACACGCTTGCCGACAAGGTGCTGATGAATGTGCTGAAAGGGCAGGATCCGGATTTTTGCGAGTACTCGTATCTTGAGAGGGGCAGTGACGAAAGGCAGTATCAGGCTCCCGGAGTCGATATCCCTCTTGTATGCTTCTGCAGATCAAAATATCATGTTTATCCCGAGTATCATACGAGCGGGGATAACCTTGACATCATATCTCCGGACGGACTTGCGGGCAGTCTTGAAGTGCTGATAAAATGTACGGAGGCGCTTGAGAATAATTACAGGTATAAGATTAAATGCCTCTGCGAACCGCAACTCGGAAGAAGAGGACTGATGCCTACGACGAGTAACAAGGAGAGCTATAAAGATACGCTCATTCTCAAGGACATATCGGCATATGCGGACGGAACAAATGATATATTCGAATTGAGTGAATATATAGGACATCCTGTTTCCGATATGCTACCGACAATACGCAGGATGGTCGATGCGGGATTACTGGAGAGAGAATAAGGAAAGGTTATTACGATGACTCACGAAGAAGTAATGGAGAAGGTTACGCGAATATTCAGGGATGTCTTTGACGACGATACTCTCGTTATAGAAGATTCCACCAATTCATCCGACATAGAGGACTGGGATTCGCTTGAACATATCGCGCTCATCGTGTCGATGGAAAAGGAGTTTGATCTGAAGTTTGACATCAAAGAGGTAAACAAACTCGAGAATGTAGGGGAAATGGTCGATCTAATCATTTCCAAACTGTAGATCAGGGGACCGGTCATGAACGAATATTCATACGAAGATATCAAAGAGGGACATAAGGAGAGCTTTACGGTAAAAATCACCGAAGATATGATGTCGGCATTTTGCGGTATCACCGGTGACGGTAATCCGCTTCATAACGATGAGGATTATGCGGTGTCAAAAGGACATCCCGGGCGTGTGGTTTACGGAATGCTCACGGCGTCTTTGCTGTCCACTCTTGCGGGAGTGTATCTTCCCGGGAAGAACAGCCTGATACACGAGGTGAAGATCAAATTCGCAAAACCGGTGTATATAGGCGATACACTTACGGTTGAAGGTGTGGTCGAGGAAAAGAACGATACGTATTCGCTCCTTATGATAAAGGTTACGATACGAAATCAGAATTCTGATAAGGTATGCCGTGCAAAGATGCAGGTACAGGTTTCGTAAAGGAGGTATTTCATGACAGCACAGGAAACATTACAACAGTGGATAAGTGAGTCCGACAACATTGTGTTCTTCGGCGGAGCCGGCGTTTCCACCGAAAGCGGCATCCCGGATTTTCGAAGTGTGGACGGATTGTATAATCAGAAATATGACTACCCTCCGGAAACGATACTGTCGCATTCTTTCTACAGAAGCAAACCGGAAGAGTTCTACAGATTCTATCGGGACAAGATGCTCTGCACAAGTGCAAAGCCCAATAAAGCACATCTTAAGCTGGCGGAACTTGAAAAAGCCGGAAAGCTCAAAGCTGTTGTCACACAGAATATCGACGGACTTCATCAGGCGGCGGGAAGCAAAGAGGTCCTCGAACTTCACGGAAGTGTCCTGCGTAATTACTGTGAATCCTGCGGAAAATCATTTGATATAGATTACATCATAAACAGCGAAGGCGTTCCGAAGTGTGACAAGTGCGGCGGTCCTGTCAAGCCGGATGTTGTTCTCTATGAAGAAGGGCTTGATAACAACGTGATGAGCAAGTCTCTTAACTATATCGCAAATGCGGATGTTCTTATAATAGGAGGAACATCTCTTGCCGTTTATCCGGCTGCCGGACTTATAGATTACTACAGGGGACACAAGCTCGTTTTGATCAATAAGTCCAAAACTCCGATGGACGGCCGGGCTGATCTTGTGATAAATGACAGTATCGGTGCTGTTTTGGGCGCAATATCGGTGTGATTTTTGTAACCAAAACCCCTTGAAAACCCATGATGGTTATGGTATCATACCATCTCGTGATACAATTTATCCTTGCTTCCGATGTATATTCGGAGGCCAAAACAGTCGAAGTATCATCAGACTGTAATAGACCAAAAGGAGGTACCAGGCATGAGCAAATATGAATTATGCGTTGTTCTTAATGCTAAGATCGAAGACGATGAGAGAGCTGCAGTGATCGAAAAGATCAAGAAGTACATCGATCGTTTCGGCGGTGCTGTAACAAACGTGGACGAGTGGGGAAAGAAACGTCTCGCATATGAAGTTCAGAAGATGAGAGAAGGGTTCTACTACTTTATCCAGTTTGATGCTGAGCCGTCGACGCCGCTCGAGATCGAGAATCGTGTCCGCATTATGGATAACGTTCTTCGTTATCTCTGCGTTAAGGCAGAAGCGTAATAGAAAGAGAGATTATATGAATAAAGTTATATTGGTAGGAAGACTTACCCGTGACCCCGAAGTCAGATATTCCGCAGGAGACAATGCAATGGCTATTGCCAGATACTCACTCGCGGTTGACAGAAGGGGAAGGCGTGACAACTCCGGCGGCGACCAGCCTACAGCTGATTTCATCAATATAGTGGCGTTCGGTCGTGACGGTGAATTCGCCGAGAAGTATCTTCGTAAAGGAACGAGGATTCTTGTTGAGGGACGTATCCAGACGGGAAGTTATACCAACAAGGAAGGACAGAAAGTCTATACGACGGATGTTGTCGTTGAGAGACATGAGTTTGTAGACAGCAAGAGTTCATCCCAGTCTTCATCGGGTACAGATTCGTTTATACCTGCATCTGCAGGACAGGATCAGGCACCGGCTGACAGCGGAGACGGCTTCATGAACATCCCCGACGGAATAGACGAAGAGCTTCCTTTCAGTTGATCAAGGAACAGTTCAGGAGGATAGAATTATGGCTTTTGGTAAACCGCAAGGCGACAGTGTTAGAGCAGAAGCACCTGTAAGAAGAAGAAATACGCTTCACAGACGTAAAAAGGTTTGCGTTTTCTGTGGCAAGGAAAAGGCTTTGGAATACAAAGATGTAGCTACTCTTAAGAAGTATGTTTCCGAAAGAGGAAAGATCCTTCCCAGAAGGATCACCGGAAACTGCGCAAAGCATCAGAGAGCTCTGACGGTAGCAGTTAAGCGTGCACGTCACGTTGCATTAATGCCTTACACTGCCGACTGATCCGGCAGAGGTTATGATTTTACGACCGACCGCATATTTGCGGTCGGTCTTTTATTTGACATTTATAATGCGAGAATATAAACTAATACCTGTGCGCTCAAACGCGTCAAAGCGCTAAAGTGAATGATTATTTGGAGGAATATCCATGCCTATTACAGAACTGCTTGAAAGAAATGCCGCACAGTATCCTTCGGATGTTGCGCTTGTTGAGATCAACCCGAAGATCAAGGAAAACAGGCGGGTTACATGGAAAGAATACGAACTGATAGAGAGTACCAAGAAGGAGTCATACCGACGTGAGATAACATGGAGCGTGTTTGACGAGAAGGCCAACCGCTTTGCGAATTGTCTTATGTCAAAAGGGATAAAGCGCGGGCATAAGGTCGGTATTATCATGATGAACTGTCTCGAGTGGCTTCCGATATATTTCGGAGTATTGAAGACGGGTGCCATGGTTGTTCCGTTTAACTTCAGATACTCATCAGACGAGATTCTGTACTGCGCAAAACTGTCGCAGATAGACATACTTGTATTCGGACCCGAATTCATAGGGCGTATCGAGGAGATATGCGACGAGCTCTCCAAAAAAAGACTTCTTATATATGTCGGAGATAATTGCCCAACATTTGCGGAGGATTATAAGGAAGAGGTTGCAAATTGTTCGAGTGCGAGACCGGACGTTACGATAACGGACGATGATGAGGCAGCGATCTATTTTTCATCCGGAACGACAGGATTTCCCAAAGCGATTCTTCATAAGCACCGTTCGCTCATGCATTCGGCGGCATGTGAACAGAATCATCACGGTCAGCAGAGGGATGATGTGTTCCTGCTGATCCCGCCTCTTTATCATACGGGTGCAAAGATGCACTGGTTCGGAAGCCTTTATTCGGCGTCCAAAGCCGTTCTTCTTCAGGGAACCGCACCCGAGATAATCCTTGATGCGGTATCAAAAGAAAAGTGTACAATCGTCTGGCTTCTTGTACCGTGGGCTCAGGACATCCTTGAGGCTATAGAAAGCGGCAGGGTTGATCTTAAAGATTACGAACTTAGTCAGTGGAGGCTTATGCACATCGGAGCACAGCCTGTACCGAGAAGTCTGATCAAGAAATGGAAAGAGATATTCCCGAACCATCAGTATGATACGAACTACGGACTGTCCGAATCGATAGGACCGGGATGCGTACATCTTGGTGTTGAGAATATTCATAAAGTGGGTTGCATAGGAAAAGCCGGTTACGGCTGGGAGACAATGATCGTCGGAGAAGACCGCAAACCCGTTAAGCCGGGTGAGGTCGGAGAACTGGCCGTAAAGGGCCCCGGCGTCATGGAGTGTTACTATCACGATCCCAAGTCCACGCAGGAAGTTCTTGCGGACGGATGGCTTTATACGGGTGATATGGCAACGGAAGACGAGGACGGATTCATCATGCTCGTTGACCGTAAGAAAGATGTAATAATAAGCGGCGGTGAGAATATATATCCCGTACAGATCGAGGATTACATCAGAACAAATGATGCGGTCCATGATGTCGCGGTTATCGGAATACCGGACAAACGTCTCGGGGAAGTAAGCTGCGCGATAATAGAACTGAAAAAAGATTATGTGGTCACCGAGGAAGAAATGAACGACTTCTGCATGGCACTTCCGAGATACAAGAGACCGCATAAGATCATATTTGCGGACATACCGCGTAACCCGACCGGCAAGATCGAAAAGCCGAAGCTTCGTGAACTTTACGGCGGTAAAGGACTTGTCGAGGCCCAGAACAAAGGTTGATAAGGTTTCAGGTGGAGATAAATAATGACCTATAATGCATCAAGAGAGGCAAGACGCAGAAGAAGACGAAGAAGGAAGATACTTCAGGCAATACTGCCGGTTGTGATCGCCATCGTTCTGATGGGAATAATAGGCCTGGTCGCATACAGCACAGGTGTATTTGATGACTTCGGATATTCAAGCCGGATGGCTGATCTTAAGGAGTATTTTGCCACAAGCCCGGAAGAGATAAACACAACGGCTGCCGTGATCGAGAACTATGAGGTGACCGGTGAAAAGCTGACCGTTAAGGACGGAAGGATATATGTTCCGCTTGAGACGGTAAATGAAAAGTATAATCCCAACTTCTATTGGGAAAAGAACGGTGAGAAACTCCTGTATACTACCGGCGAAGGTGTTTATACCGCCGTGCCCGGCGATAATTACTATACGCTTAACGGAACCGGTATACAGTCGGGATATCAGGCATGTTACAAAGAAGGCGATACCGTAATGGTATGTCTTGAGTATGTCAAGGTATTCACGAATATTGAAGTCAGACTGTACGGAGGCGGGAAAGAACCGTACCGCACGCTCATTAAGACCGAGTGGGATAAAGACGTTGTCGCGGACGTTACCGATGATGATGTAGCAATAAGAGTAAGTGCCGATAAAGATGGCGATATATTAAAGGAGCTTCGAAAGGGAAGCACCGTTGTGATCGTTTCATCCGAGAACGAGAAGTGGATGAGGGTCATGTCCGAGGATCTTATTACGGGATTTATAGAAACAAAGAACCTCGGAGAGAAATATGACCGGCCGGATACTCCCGTCAATACGGTAGCTCCGATAGCGGTTAATATGGTATCGGACTATTCACAGCCCATCGTTCTTGCATGGCATAACGTCACCGGAGACGGTTCGGTCTCGTCGCTTAAGGATAACGAGAAGTTCCTTAAATACATCAACACGATATCTCCGACATGGTTTGCTCTTGCGGATAATGAGGGAACGATCGCATCGATCGCGTCATCCGCATATGTTGAAACGTGTCACTCGAAAGGGATAAAAGTCTGGGGACTCGTGAGCAATCTGACATACCCGGAAGTATCCACATCGGCTGTAATGTCAGATCCCGCGAAAAGAGAGTATATGACAGAGCAGCTTCTCGGATATGCGGCTCAGTACAATCTTGACGGTATCAACCTTGATTTCGAGTCGATCTCTTCGGAAGATGCTCCCGCATATATCCAGTTTATCAGGGAGTTCTGCTTGAAGGCACATGAAAAGAATCTGGTTGTTTCCGTGGACAATTACGTTCCGAAGGAATATACGATGTACTATAACCGTAAGGAACAGGGAGTGTTCGCCGACTACGTGATCATCATGGGATATGACGAGCATACGACTGTTTCTGAGGAAGCCGGTTCGGTTGCTTCTCTTGATTTTGTTCTTGAAGGAATAGAGAATACACTCCAGGAAGTTCCGAAGGAAAAGGTTATAAACGGACTGCCGTTTTATGTCAGATATTGGACGGTTGACGAAAACGAGAACATACTTGATGTCCAGACTCTTCCTATGGCAAAGGGTACGGAGACGGTAAATGCCGCCGGAGCTACGGCCGAATGGGATGAGAACACGGCACAGAACTATGCCGAGTGGAAAGACGGTTCCAAGACAAATAAGATATGGCTTGAGGATGCAAGATCCATTCAGGCTAAACTGGAAGTCATGAAAGTACATGATATCGGCGGTGCAGCCATATGGCAGCTCGCTTTCGGAACGGATGAGGTATTCTCCGTGATCGATGAGTATTATAAGCCTTCGGCTCAGTAAGATAGAGTTTCTTGTTATCGGACTCTTTGCCTTGCAGTATCGGAAAACTCCTTTATTATTGCAAAGAGCCCGATAAAGGTACCCGCATTTTGTTATTGGGTAAATGATACAATTTATCTGCTTTCAGATCGCGCTTCGCGTGTGGGGTATGCGTTTTGGTTGGTAAGAATTAGCTGCTTTGAATCTGATTACGAACAACCATTAACATTATGAAACAATGGGGAGTTATCGAATGAATTAATAATTTGTCGATTAGTTCGGGGAAACCCCGATCAGAAACTCCTGATGTGTGCAAATCTCCTGTCGTCACAGAAAATTCACTAGAAAAAATCAGACATATATCTTAAAATAAAGATAAGAAATATGAATTTTGCCTGCCCTCCTTTCGCCACAGATTGCGAAGGAGCGATCCTGTTTCGGATTCTAACCGAAGGTCGGATTTTTGACAAGCGCTACATATTGTGGTATGTCAAGAAGCAGGTACATCCGAGTCCGCAAACATACGTAAAACCGATGTTTCTGACATAGGATATCAAATGTTAACTAATTGTTAACATTAAATGAAGATCATAAATTCATTACGTAAATGTATTATTTGACAATTCGTCTGTGCCGATATATAAATATATATCAAACACGGAGGTGATCACATGAAACTGGAACGTGTTAACGATCATCAGATCAGATGCACTCTGACCAAATCGGATCTTGCTGACAGACAGTTGAAGCTCTCTGAGCTTGCATACGGAACGGAAAAAGCAAAGACACTGTTTCGTGACATGATGCAGCAGGCCTCTTATGAGCTTGGTTTTGAAGCCAATGATATACCTCTGATGATAGAGGCCATTCCTCTTTCATCGGAATCCATAATACTCATCATTACAAAGGTTGAAGATCCGGATGAGCTTGATACGCGCTTTGCGAATTTTGCCCCGGACATCAGAGACGAAGAGGATGATGTGATTTCGGAACTGTTCAGATCCGTTTCGGAAGAGATGCCGGAAGTTCTCGATCTGTTCAAGAAACTTTCGCAGGAAGTATCCAAGAATCCCGAGCTTCTGGAAGAAGCAAAGGAGAAGCTTATAGAACAGGCGAATGCGGCATGTGAACTTTCCAGAGCATTTGCGTTTGATACGCTGGCGGATGTGATCAAAGCGGCGGGTGTCGTTTCGAAGTTCTACAAAGGGAAGAATTCCCTGTATCATGACGAGACGGACGATTGTTATATACTTGCCCTTTCAAAGAGCGATCACACAACGGAGGAGTTCAACAGGATATGTAACGTCCTTTCCGAGTATGGGTCGATGGAGAGGTCAACTCCCGCTACAGAGGCATTCTTCGAGGAGCACAATAACTGCATCGTTGCCGACAATGCGATAGAGACTCTGCTCTCATGATCTTACACAAACAATAACGGCACAGGGTATATCCCCTGTGCCGTTTTATGTTGCATAATGATAACTCAGGCAAGTGCCGAGATCTTATCCATCAGGCTGTCCACATCCATTCCGTGAACAAGTGCCGCTTCTTCGAGAGACTCGGCCTGAGCGGAAGGACATCCGAGACAGTGCATTCCCGCTTCCATAAGGATGGGTGCGACCTCGGGCTTGTTGACGAGGATCTCTCCTATAGTCATATCTTTCGTGATATCCATAATATATACCTCCATTGATAACTGTATGCTGTGATTTTCAAACCGCTGTAAGGTTAGCATTTTTACAGCCCCAAGTCAAGGAAGACAAAATATGGTCATAATGCCCATAAAATAAGGTGTTATGTATGCAAAAAAATACAGCCTTTCGCCTTGACGTGTATACAATCCACAAACTATAATAACAATTACCAAAACACGAAACATCCGCTCGGCGGATTTATCAAAATTAACTAATTTCAGTACAGGAGGCGTTACAATGAGATCAGAATGGAATGGTTTCGTAGGCGGTAAGTGGGAAAGCGAAGTCAACGTACGTGACTTCATCCAGAAGAACTATACTCCTTATGACGGAGATGATTCTTTCCTTGCAGGACCTACACAGAA
>JAILRJ010000100.1:0-5746 GCA_024698285.1 Lachnospiraceae bacterium
ATCCGATTACGATATCGTCGACTGGAGCGTTGTCATAAACGTTCCCGAGAAGAACATCACGATAGACAGTTACTGGAACGGTGAATGGGTCTACAACAAACAGGAGAGCACGATCGATTTTACTCCCGATGAGCGTATCGAAACGATCAAGTCGGGGGACAGCGCAACATACGGCGCGGTTATGATCTCCAAGGAACTGATGCACTTTAGCGATGTTGTATTTACCGGAAAGAGGTACAGGCCGATCACGAGCTACGCCCTGTTCTGGGTGATCATGGTGCTTTTGATCGCATGGGTAACGTCGGTGATCGCATATGTTCTCTATCTGATCAGAGACAACAACTACAGAAAGAACGCACAGAGACTAAATGATGTCATATCTCAGACTATGACTACATTCGCCAACTTCATAGATACGAAAGACAGATACACGAAAGGCCACAGTGCCCGCGTTTCCTATTATTCACAAAAGATCGCAGAGAAGCTCGGAATGGATGAGGACCGTGTGAGGGATATCGGATATATCGGTCTCATGCATGACTGCGGAAAGCTCGGGATCCCGGGTAACATACTCAACAAGCCCGGCAAGCTTACCGAAGAAGAATTCGACATTATGAAGACTCACACGACAAACGGTGCAAAAATGCTGGCTGATTTTACCGCGATAGCGGAAATAAGAGACGGTGTACTCTATCACCACGAACGTTACGACGGCACCGGATATATGGCGGGCCTTGCGGGTGAAGACATTCCTCTCGTAGCCCGGATCATCGGAGTTGCCGATGCGATGGATGCAATGAACTCCGACAGATGCTACAGGGAGCACCTGTCAAAGGAAGTGATCCTTACCGAACTCGAGAATAACAAAGGAACACAGTTCGACCCGAAGATCGCCCAGATCATGATAGACATGATCCACAGCGGCGAAGTCTTCGTGGGCGAAATGCAATAGGCTTCTTTACAGCCTGATCTTCTTGATCATCTCAACGAATTCCACGTTGTTTCTTGTATGAACGAATATATCGAGACACTTCTCGACAGCTTCCTCGGGCTTGAGACCGTTGAATGCCTTACGCATAACATTGATGGCTTCGAGCTCGTAGGGTTCGAGGAGCAGATCGTCTCTTCTCGTACCTGACTTGGGTATATCGATGGCTGGGAACACACGCTTTTCCGACAGCTTCCTGTCGAGTACCATTTCCATGTTACCGGTTCCCTTAAATTCCTCGTATACAACATCATCCATTTTGGAGCCCGTATCAATAAGTGCGGTCGCAAGGATCGTAAGGCTTCCGCCTTCACGCATGTTTCTTGCAGCACCGAAGAAACGCTTGGGCATATGAAGAGCCGCGGGATCGAGACCACCCGAAAGGGTACGTCCGCTCGGCTGAACCGTAAGGTTATATGCACGTGTCAGACGGGTTATCGAATCGAGCAGGATCGTAACGTCCTCACCGTGCTCGACAAGTCTCTTCGCACGCTCTATTACCATCTCCGATACTCTCTTGTGATGCTCCGGAAGTTCGTCAAATGTCGAGTAGATAACCTCAACCTGATCGCCTTCGATCGATTCCTTGATATCCGTAACTTCCTCGGGACGCTCATCGATAAGGAGGATCAGAAGATGCATCTCGGGGTTGTTCTTGGTGATCGACTTCGCAACGTCTTTGAGAAGCGTTGTCTTACCTGCTTTCGGAGGAGATACGATCATACCTCTCTGTCCTTTTCCGACAGGGCACATCATATCCATTATTCTCATCGCGATACTTCCCCCGGGTGTTTCAAGATGAAGTTTTTCGTCGGGGAATATAGGTGTGAGATCTTCGAAATTCTTGCGTCTGCTTGCTTCCTGGGGAGGCAGACCGTTTATCGATTTAACGAACAGAAGTGCACCGAACTTGTCATTCGGATTCTTGACCCTCATGTTACCCGCTACGATATCACCGGTCTTAAGACCGAATCTTCTGATCTGACTCGGAGCAACATAGACATCGTCATCACCGGGAAGATAATTCTCGCTTCTGATGAATCCGTATCCGTCGGCCATGACCTCAAGAATACCTCTTGCTTCCTCACCGGAGTCAAGCATCTTCTTCTCCTCGGAAAGCTCGGATTCTTCTCCGACAGCCGTTCTGCGGTCCTCCTCGGAAAGAGGTTTCCTGGCCTTCTCCTCTGCCTCGGCACTCTTCGGATTCTGTGCCGCATTCGCCTCTTTCTCATCGAGTGATAACATCGAGTCGATGATCTCACTCTTCTTCATGAGTGAAATGCCCTTGACACCTCTTGCTTTCGCAATGTCCTTAAGTGCCGCCAGTGATAATGATTCGTATTTTTCGCGTGTCATAAATCCTCCTTTATACTTTTGACCCACAATATCATCATTTTGACTTTTTGCGGATTCGTCATTATTATATAGCCATGACCGAACCGCATACTCTTATAAAATTAATAGTGCTGTATATGCTTGATAAGGTTGATTTCCCTATCACCAAAGCTCAGATATATGATTTTATCCTCGAGAAGGAATACTCGAACTATTTTGCGCTTACGCAGGCAACCTACGAGCTTACCGAGGGCGGCCTTATCGAATCATCCTCAACGCACAGTGCCACGTTCCTGACTCTTACCGACAAGGGAAGGGATACGCTGACATTTTTTCAGAACCGCATCTCCGAAGGTATCCGTAACGATATCAATACTTTCTTCGAAGAAAATCGCATGGAGATCGCAAACCGCATGGCGGTTATTACGAACTACTACCGCACCGCTTCCGGTAATTACGTTGCTGATCTTACCGCGCGAGAGAAATCCGAGGACCTTATAAACATCAGGATCAATATGCCCACCGAGGAGAGCGCTCAGGCCATGTGCGATCACTGGCGTGAAAAATCATCCGACATATATTCGTTCATCCTGGAAAGCCTGTTGTAAACGCCTTATTCTATATAAACTGATTCTGTGCCTCGTCGTATTCGTAATCTATCAAGGCAAGCTTTTCGGTTATCTCTTCCCGGCTGACCGAAAGGTCATCGCACATTTCGTCAAGACTCTTATAACAATCCCTGAGTTTCAGATTGACAAAGCTTAAAAGCATCGCCGGATCTTTGGGTATATCCATATCAGAATGTATCCTTCAGTGTTCTTATCACGAGCTGCTGCTCGAGTTCGTATCTGTTCTGGATCTCCGAAACGTTCGGATTCAGATAACGTATATCGCTCTTTTTGAGACGTATCGTCTTCTCTCTCTTACTCGTTAAGTGGAAATAGTTATCGGAGAATATCGCATCCGCCTGCAGAAGATCAAGTTCAACAAATGCCGCAAATCCGCCGCTCATCATTCGGATGACGTATTCATCCGCGAGCTCTATTACAGAATATGATATCGATGAGCCTTCAAGATTCAGGTACTTGTACTTGACGAAAACGTCAATCTCGGTCGAAAGGATGTTGCCATCCTCATCGAAGAATTCGCACTCAACAAACACCGAGTTCTCCATTCCCGCAATAAGATCCGTATAGTCGATCTCACATACTTTTGCTGCGGAGAAAGGCGCCATGTCGATCTCACGCTCTTCCTCGTGGAGCAGACGGAATTCCATTGTCTGAAGCGAGATCTTAACACGGATCGTTTCAAAATCACGCGTCTCGTTTACAACATACGGGCTCACGATGTTTCCGTGGCGCTCGATGGATCCTGCGATCTGTGCATAGAATGTCCTTGCGAAATACTGAAGCGGTTTCCATCTTCCGAAGTAATCGATACTCGACCATGATGCACACGGCCAGCTGTCATTGAGCTGCCAGAAGAGTGTTCCCATTGTGCATCCGCGGTTTCTCCTCCAGTGCTCGACACCGTGTTTAATGGCAACCGCCTGCAGGATCTGTGTCAGATAGAGCATGCTCTCGAAATCCTTCGGGAAGAGGAAGTTGTGAGACAGATAGAATATGAGCTTTCCGTTAGCATCGGGATTCTTCTGATGGCTTTCCATAACTTTGGAGAAAGCGTTTCTGTCGGCTTCGTTTGTGAACGTGTTTACCGTCTTTATCGAAGGGAACGACTGGAATCCGAACTCCGATACAAACCTCATCGTGTGATTGTCGTATTCTTCAAAGTCCGCAAGTCCGTGCCATACTTCCCAGAAGTGTGCGTCACCTCTTGTCTCATCCGACGGTCTGTCAAATCTTCCTCCCGAAGAAGGAGACGAAGGCCAGTAGAATGTCTGGGGTGCGGCTTCCTTTGCGATGTTCGGGATGATGTCCTCAAACATGCGAAGATAGTCTTTCCTGAGTTCGTCCGAATGTGCGCCGAACTCCGGCCACTCGACCCAGGCGTTTTCCATCTCGTTGTTTCCGCATATGAGTCCGAGGCAGGCATGATGACGTATCCTGCGGATATTGTCTTCGGCTTCGGCCGTAATGTCTTTTGCAAAATCATCGGTCAGGTCGTAGATGTTGCAGGCAAACATCATGTCCTGCCATACGATCAGACCGTACTCGTCGCACAGATCGTAGAACGTATCCGAAGGATAGTATCCACCGCCCCATACCCTTATGGTGTTGAAGTTACACTTGACGGCTGATTTTAACAGATAGTCTATCTTCTCTTTCGTTATGAACGAATAGATCGTGTCCTCGGGAATGTAGTTGGCGCCCATCGCAAAGATACGGACGTTGTTGACCATGAAACAGAATTCGCGGCCGAACTCATCCTTCTCCTGCGATACGCTCATCGTTCTGAGACCGATCCTGTAGCTCTTGGAATCCCATTGGTTACCGTTCATGTCGAGTGCGAACACGCTGACCGTGTAGAGAGGCTGATCGCCGAATCCGCGCGGCCACCAGAGCTTCGGATTGTCGATCTCCATCGACATAGTAACCCTGTCGCTCGTAAGAGTCTCGGTGATCGCCGAAACCTTTCCGTCGGGAGTAACGAGCTCCGCCTGAATGATGTAATGATCTTTCCTGATCAGTTCGGTAACTACATCTATATCGAGAATGACTTTCTTCTTCTCGTGCTTCTGCGTGATAAGAACATCGTCGATCCTGATCAGGCTGTATCCTATCAGGTCGATGCTTCTCCATATGCCGCAGTCGGGAATATTTGCGCCCCAGTCCCAGCCGAACATGCAGTGCGCTTTCCTTAAATACTGATTGCCGGGTGTGCATCCGACCGGAGTGTATTCTATCGGCTTGCCCGTTGAAGGCACTCTGTTCTCGACATAATTTATCGGAGAGAGCAGTTCGATCATGACCGTATTGATACCCTGATGAAGGAAACGCTTCACGTCGAAGTTGTATGTTCTGTGCATGTTCGCCGTCTCGCCGACAAGCATGTTGTTGACGTACACCCTTGAAAGTGTATCTATACCCTTACAGCAGAGTACTATCTTCTCCTGCTCGAACAGTTCGGGTATCAGTTCGAACTCTGTCGAGAAAAAGTAATCTCTTCTGAAAAGATCCCTCGCCTCTTCCTCATTGGTTCCGAAGAAAGGATCGTTTGTACGATGTCCGACAAGAAGTGCGGATAACACCGAACCCGGAACCTGCGCTTCCACAAACGCTTCCGAGCCTCTTTCGTTCATGACCCACTTGCCGTTTAATGTCTGAAATATCATCCAATTACCTCAAATAATGATGTTGCTGTTAATCTTTGGGGAAATTATATAAAGATCCGAAATCAGAAAAAACAGATCGGTTCGAAGAATACTATACATAAATGCAGGGGTTTTGTCAATTTTGATAATCG
>JAILRJ010000058.1:0-2257 GCA_024698285.1 Lachnospiraceae bacterium
AATCGTTTCGATACTCGAACATCATGCGAATATTGTTCCGTGGCAGCTTGTGGCTCAGGCAACGGGAGCTGTTATCAAAGTAATACCTTGTGATGAGACAGGACAGCTCATACTTCATGAGTATGAAAAGCTGTTCACCCCTAAGACAAAATTCGTATCCGTTACTCACGTATCAAACGTTCTCGGAACGGTAACACCGATCGAAGAGATCATTGCTATTGCTCACAGACATGGAGTACGAGTTCTTGTAGACGGAGCTCAGTCCGTTGCTCACATACCGGTAAATGTATCGGCGCTTGACGTTGACTTTTTTGTGTTCTCAGGTCATAAGATATTCGCACCGACCGGTATAGGAGTTGTCTACGGTAAGAAGGAATTACTCGAAGCGGCACAGCCGTATCACGGAGGCGGAAATATGATAGCCGATGTGACTTTTGAGAGAACGATATACAATCCCGCTCCGAACAAGTTCGAGGCGGGAACCGGAAGCATAGCTGATGCTGTCGGGCTTGGTGCGGCACTTAAATATCTGTCTCAGATCGGAATGCCGTGTGTATACCGTTGGGAGCATGAACTTCTTCAGTATGCGATGAAGGAAATGAGTACCGTAAAGGGACTTCATTTTATCGGAACGGCTTTGAACAAAGCATCGGCACTTGCTTTTACGCTCGATGGGTATTCGGATGAAGAGGTAGGAAAGAGACTTGATGCATACGGAATAGCGGTAAGAACGGGACACCATTGTGCGCAGCCGGTTTTAAGAAGGTTCGGATATGAGAGTTCGGTAAGGCCGACTCTGGCACTTTACAACTCTCCGGACGATATCGATGTGCTCGTAAAAGTATTAAAGACATTTGCGTAACACTTTGGCAGGAAAGGAAGATTAAAAATGAAGATCACGGTTTCGGGAGAAAAGAAAGAAGTAGCTGACGGGATCACGATTTCGACACTTATTGAACAGGAGCAGGTGGAAACACCGCAGTACGTAACTGTATCCGTTAATGAAGAATTCATCGATCTGGATGATTTTGACAGCCATGTGCTTAAAGACGGTGATGAGGTTGAGTTCCTGTACTTCATGGGAGGAGGAAGATAATGGCTTTTACAAATGAACAGCTCGAGCGTTACAGTCGGCATATCATTCTTAAAGAAGTCGGCGTCAAAGGCCAGAAGAAACTCCTTAACGCAAAAGTTCTCATAATCGGAGCCGGAGGACTCGGCGCTCCGGCAGCTCTGTATCTTGCGGCTGCCGGTGTCGGGACGATCGGAATAGTTGATGCGGATGTTGTAGACCTCTCCAATCTTCAACGTCAGGTCATACACACGACGAACGATATAGGAAAGAAAAAAGTTGAGTCTGCTGCGGAAACAATGCGTGCGATCAATCCGGATATAACAGTCAACACATATTATCAGTTTGTAACAAGTGAAAACATCATGGATCTGATCAAGGACTATGATTTTATACTTGACGGAACGGATAATTTTCCTGCAAAGTTTCTTATCAACGATGCATGTGTGATGGCAAAAAAACCGCTTTCGCATGCAGGTATCATAAGGTTTAAGGGACAGCTTACGACGATCATTCCCGGTGAAGGACCGTGTTACAGATGTATATTTAAAAATCCCCCTCCGAAGGACGCCGTTCCGACATGCAAACAGGCCGGTGTCATAGGTGCGATGGGCGGCATCATCGGATCACTTCAGGCAATGGAAGCCGTTAAGTATATTACCGGTGTCGGGGACCTGCTCGTCGCTTATCTGCTCACATATGATGCGATCAAGATGGAGTTTCATAAGATCAAACTTCCTCCGCGTGGTAAAGGATGTGCGGTATGCTCGGATACACCGACGATCACGGAACTTATCGACTATGAGCAGGTGGCATGTGACATGCACTAAGGTCCATGGAGATTTGAAATGAAGATAACGATTTCCAGAGAAGACTTTAACAGAATATACGAACATGCCCTTTCGGTACGACCGGAGGAAGCATGTGGTCTGATAGCCGGCGAAGACAGAGAATCGGGAATCCGTGTGATAGAAAAGGTATATATCCTTACGAACACGGACCATACGAACGAGCATTTTACGATCGATCCGAAGGAACAGCTTACAGCCATAAAGGATATGCGTGCGAATGGACTAAAGCCCCTCGGTAACTGGCATTCCCACCCGGAATCCCCTTCACGTCCGTCTGAGGAAGACAAAAAGCTTGCAAACGACAGCAAAGCAAGTTATCTCATCTTATCTTTGA
>JAILRJ010000068.1:0-2950 GCA_024698285.1 Lachnospiraceae bacterium
GCTCGCGTATTTCAACGTTCTCGAGGACAAACGTCAGAAGGAAGAGGGCGGCAAGCGAAAATCATACACGGGGCTTCCGGTTACCTCCGCCGCACTTATCTTCCCGTTCGTAATGCTCTTGCAGTTCATGACTCCGCTTGATATGACGGTCGTGTATTACGGTGTCATGCTTCTTGTCGGATATCTGTTCGTATCAAAGATCGAGGTCAAGAAACCCGGCGTTAAGGGTGTTATGATCCTGTGCGGTATCGGAGTGGCTGAGTTTGTGATCATGCTGATCCTGCGCGCTCTGGCAAAGTGAACGGGGGATTTACATGAACGGTATGACGCGATTTTTATACGGGACCGTGTTTGGAAGGATCATATTGAAGATCCTGACACATCCTGCAATATCAAAACTTTGCGGAGCGTTTCTTGAATGCCCCGCGTCCAAGATACTCATAAGGCCGTTTGTGGCCGCTAACGCCATCGATCTGGCAGATTATTATTCACGTGATTTTCACTGCTTTAATGACTGTTTTGCAAGAAGGATCAAACCGGGGAAGCGGATCATCGACATGGATCCGACGTCGTTCGTATCGCCGTGCGACGGACTTCTGACAGTCTACGGGATAGAAGAGGGAACGGTGATCCCGGTCAAGCAGTCACGCTATAATATCGCAAGACTACTTCATTCGAGGAAGCTTGCCGCAAGATACGAAGGCGGATACTGTCTCGTGTTCAGACTGTGCGTCGACAACTATCACAGATACATTTACTTCGATAACGGTCAGAAGGGAGTCAATCATTTCATTGGCGGAAAGCTGCACACGGTGCAGCCCGTTGCTCTTGAGAAGGTCCCGGTGTTTACCGAAAACTGCCGTGAGTTCACGGTGATGAACACGGAGAATTTCGGAAAGGTCGTGCAGATGGAAGTCGGTGCGATGCTTGTCGGAAAGATCGATAATCATCACGGCAGGCACGTATTCAAACGCGGTGATGAAAAGGGATGTTTCAAATACGGTGGATCGACTATCATTCTTCTTGTCGAAAAAGACAGAGCGGTTATAGACGACAGGATACTGAAAGCATCACGATCGGGCGAGGAGACGCCCGTCAGAATGGGTGAATATATAGGACGAAGCCTTAAAAGATAAACTCAACAAGTAGCACTGTCAGGCAGCAAACGATGGCTGTCTCGAACAGATTTTTACGAAACCAGGCCACGAGGATCCCCATTATGAGAGCGGCATAGCCCGCAACGGGATTTTTCGTGGCCTCCGTTATTGCGGGAAAAGTCATTACCGAAAGTGTCACATAAGGCACATAGTAAAGGAACGAGCGAATGAATCTGTTCTCGATCTGACGGCGCAGGAGGGTTGTCGGAAGCGCCCTTATCAGGAGGCTTACAACGGCTGCTATGAGGATGTAGATGAAGATGCTGTGATTCATCCCTTATCCTCCTTTACCGGGAAAATGATCGCGGCTGCCGCCGATATCGCAACGGTCAGGATGATCGTTTTGGTTCCGCCCGAGATTGTAGCAAAAGCGGGAAGCTTTGAGAATATAAAGCCGGCCGCAAAGCAGATGGCTATGAGAACACCGATCACGTGATTTTCGCGGACAGGCGGGATGATTATAGCAAGGAACATGCCAAAGAGGGCGACCGAAAGCGCGGAAACGAGGCGCTCCGGAAGTACTCCGCCCGAAAAGCATCCGATCGCGGAGCCGAGAGCCCACATGGGGATGGCGACGATCATGCCGCCGTACATATAGTTTGGATTGAGGTTTCCGGGGCGTGCGATCGATATAGCGAACAGCTCGTCGGTGATACCGAAGCCCATGAACAGTCTGTGAAGAAACGGCAAATCGGGATGCATCCGCTGGCTCATGGCACAGCTCATGAGAAGATATCTCGCATTCGCGATGAGCACCATGATCGCCATTTCAACGTACGTTGCACCTGCGGCTATCATCGAATAGACCGCGTATTCGCCGGCCGATGCATGCAGGAGTATGCTTGTGATAAAGCATGTCGAGGGCAGGAGTCCGATCGATTTTGCGGTTATCCCCAGTGAAAAAGCAACGGCAAAATAACCCAGTCCGATCGGAATGCCGTCGCGCATCCCGTGGGCCAGTTCGGCGCGGTTGCTGTCAAGTTTTAAAGAGTAATCGTTATTCACAACTCATATATGTTATATGATAATCGTTGCTCTGTCAAAGATAGACCTTTCAAAAAACAGAGCGTTGGGGTATAGTGTTTATTGGTAAATAAATTCCTTGCCATATCATAATCATTCAAACGACAGTAACAAAAAGGAGAGAAAATCATGGCTGATCTGCGTCCCGAATCACTTGAGAGAATAACAACACCCGAGGCTGCAAAGGCCTTTATCGACGACCAGGTAAAGGCTGTAAAAGAGCAGGTGGGTGATAAGAAGGTACTGCTCGCATTGTCCGGAGGAGTTGATTCTTCCGTTGTTGCGGCACTTCTCATAAAGGCAATCGGAAAGAATCTTGTCTGCGTACACGTTAATCACGGATTGCTCCGTAAGGGCGAGCCCGAGCAGGTTATTGAGGTCTTTAAAAATCAGATGGATGCAAACCTTATCTACGTTGATGCGGTCGACCGTTTTCTCGACAAGCTTGCAGGCGTGTCTGATCCCGAGACAAAGCGTAAGATAATTGGTAAGGAATTCATCGACGTGTTCGCCGAAGAGGCCGCAAAACAGGATGGCATCAAGTACCTTGCACAGGGCACGATCTATCCCGATATCCTTGAATCCGACGGAGTCAAAGCGCATCATAATGTCGGCGGGCTTCCGAAGGAACTTGATTTTGAACTTGTCGAGCCGGTCAAATATCTCTACAAGGATGAGGTCCGCGTAGTCGGCAAGGAACTCGGCCTTCCCGACAATATGGTATATCGTCAGCCGTTCCCCGGCCCCGGCCTTGGCGTTCGCTGTGTCGG
>JAILRJ010000074.1:0-7498 GCA_024698285.1 Lachnospiraceae bacterium
TATGGCAAGATTTCGTTATAGGATGCAGAACATCCTCAATGTGAAGGAAAAGCTCGAGACCCAGGCGAAGAATGAATTCGCCCTGGCAGCGGCCAAAGAGCGCGAGGAAGAGGCAAAGCTTCTGGCTCTTAAGGCGCGGCGCGACGAGCATGAGGCTATACTCAAAGGCCTTGTCGGAGCAGACCTTGACATCACTTCGATCAAAGAGGCCGAGGATGGGCTGGAGGTAATTAAGTACCATATAGGACAGCAGGAGCTAAACCTTGCTGCGGCCCGCCAGGAGCTTGAGGTTGCCCGTCAGAAGCTGACCGCGGCCATGCAGGACCGCAAGACGCACGAGCGCCTCAAAGAGCGCCAGTTTGAAGTCTTCAAGCAGGAAGAGGCCGCCAAGGAGAGCAAAGAGATCGACGAACTCGTAAGTTACAGGCACGGCCTGGAAGAACAACATTGAGTTCTCCCCTTCAAGGGTCGAACTCAACGTCGCCGTGTCACGCCCGCTTCGCGGACCTGACATGAGACAAAGGGACGGTTCCTCAGTCTCAAAAAATGGAGTAGATACAGATGGCTGACGAAATGGACGAGAGCCAGGAGCTCTCCCCGAAGGAAAAGAAGAAAAAAGAAAAAGAAGAGAAGAAGGCCAAGAAGGCCGGCAAGGGCGGCGGATTCGACGGCCTTGCAACGGATTCGGGCGCTCTTTATGCCGATATCGATGATGAGGACGAAGGATTCTCGCCCTCTGTACTTATCATTGTCATTTTGATCGTCTTGATATGGCTCGCTATCCTGGCGCTTCTCATTAAGCTGGATATAGGCGGATTCGGCTCGGGTGTTCTGCGCCCCATCTTAAAGGATGTCCCTGTTATCAACAAGATCCTTCCCGAAGCGACCAGCACGGAAGAATATGTCGGTGAATTCGACAACCTTCCCGATGCGCTTGCCGAGATCGAGAGGCTCAACAAGCAGATCGACGAACTCAAGGAAGCCGCTGCAAAGGGCGGTGACGAGGAGTCCGAGGAGATCAAGGCGCTGAAAGAGGAGATCCTTCGTCTTCGGACGTTCGAGGACAGCCAGATCGAGTTCCAGAAGCTCAAGACCGAGTTCTACGAAGAGGTCGTCTTTAATGACAAGGCGCCTGAAATAGACCAGTATAAATCATATTACGAAGAGATCGACCCCGAGAACGCCGAATACCTGTATAAACAGGTAGTGGCACAGCTCGAGGAAGACAAGATAATGGACCAGTATGTCAAGACATACAGCGAGATGAAGCCCAAACAGGCTGCGGCAATATTCGACCAGATGGGCGACAGCCTCGACCTGGTGGCCAAGATACTTAATCACATGGAAGACAGTCCGCGAGCGAAGATCCTGCAGGCAATGGACAAGGAACTCGCATCAAAACTGACAAAGATCATGGATCCGCAATAGTTATGTAAACCAAGTAAAATTAGCCGATTTAGGGTTAAGAATTTCTCTTCAGAGGTCGATATAGATTGTGAGTGTTAACGCACCTTGAAAACTGAAGAGAGGAGGACGGAAGATGGCAAACACTACGGTAACCAAAGTAAGCGAACTGATGCTTACGAACGTTACAGCCGGAATCAAGCCCGGCGACGCAAAGGTTTCCGATGCTCAGGGTTTTACCGAGGTCATGAACAATGCCAAGGAAGGAGCAACAAAGGTTACGCCCAAGGATGACGCAAGATCACCCAGGACGGCAGTTGAAACACCCAAGAGCAAGGAGATCAAAGCCGAGGAGCCGGTAAACCGCGATGTTATCTCAAACGAGACAGACAAAGCCGAATTTACCGAAGAAGTTGCCAAAGAGGCTTCAAAGATCTACGACAAGATCAAGGAAGTACTCGGAGTAAGCGATGAAGAGCTCACACAGGCGATGGAAACCCTCGGACTTACCGCTATAGACCTGCTTGATCCCATAAGCATCAAAGATCTTGCAATGGAGCTTACGGGAACACCCGATTCGATCTCACTTATCACAAACGCTGATCTTTATCAGAACGTGAAGGAAATCGTACAGGTAGCAGAGGAAGCGGTCACAAACCTTACCGCACAGTTCGGTATAAAAGACCCCGAACCGGTATTCAAGGACGAATCTATCAAAGATGCGGTCAAGGAAACATTTTCAGATCTTAAGAACAATTCAGAGGCACCTGAGCTTCTGACAAACGAAGCAGTCGTTCCCACGGACGGGAAGATCGAGATTCAGGTACCAATCCAGGACAAGGAAGTCGCAACAACAGATGCTGACGCATCTAAAATCATAATCGAAGAAGAAACACCCGCAGCAGCAGGCATGGAAGCAAAGACTGTTACGGTAGAGGTTAAGGGAACACCGGAAGCAAAACCTCAGGAAAGCCTTAAGGCAGACGGAACCCAGACACAGGATCCGCTCGCAAGAACGACTACAGGCCCCACAGAGACATTCAGGGCAACAGTCAATACCGAGGAGTCAAATCTTAAGGGAAACGATGAAGGTTTCGAACATGCTTCAAGATTTGCGGAAAGCGAGATAATTACAGCAGCACCGCAGACAACAACGGTGGAGACCACGGTTAATAACCTCGGACAGGTGGTCGAAACGGTAACGACCTATTCAAACGAACAGGCCAACTCGATAATGAGTCAGGTAACCGAATCGATCAGAGTTAACTACACACCCGAAACGACATCGATGGAGATGCAGCTTCACCCCGCATCACTCGGAACGGTGAACATGAACATCGCATCGACAAACGGAGTTGTAACAGCCCACATCCTCGTTCAGGATGAAGCAGTAAAGGCAGCACTTGAAGCCCAGCTGATCACATTACAGGAAACATTCGATGAACAGGGAATGAAAGTGGAAGCGGTTGAAGTGGCAGTCGCAAACTACGACCTTAACAAAGGAAGCGACAATACTTCGGGCGAAGATGCACAAAAGCAGGGCACTACAGCAGGAAGAGTCGGATCGAGGCGTCGTATCAACTTGAACGACCTTGACGAAGAAGCTCTTGAGGAGCTTTCGGACGAGGAACAGATCGCAGCCGACATGATGGCAAGATCAGGTAACAGCGTAGACTTCACAGCATAAAGGAGACACAGCATATGTCAACAGTAGCAAATATTGTTAACGGACAGATCGAGAAGAACGGTGTGTCAGCTGCCGAAGCCAAGAAGAACGAGACAGCAAAGTCGAGTGAACTTGACAAGGAAGCGTTCCTCCAGCTCTTGGTTACACAAATGAAATATCAGGATCCGCTGGAGCCTACTGACAATACCGAATATGTTTCACAGCTCGCCACATTCTCTTCGCTCGAGCAGATGACAAACCTCGTTGCATCATCTGACCTTACCCGCGCTTCACAGCTTGTAGGACAGTATGTAACGGTCAAGGAAAAGAACGAGACGACCGGGGAAGAGACGATCAAAGGCGGCAAGGTTGATTACGTAACGGTCGAGAACGGCAAGGGATATCTCAACATCGGGGATGCCAAGTATTCAATAGACGACCTCGATTCAGTCGTAGACCAGAAGTACTTAAACGCTTATAACCTTGCAAACGATTTCATGGCAAGCCTCAACTCGCTTCCGACACTCGCAAACCTCACAACGAGTTACAGAGACATCGTTGATAATCTTACAAGCGTACTTGAAGACATGTCGACATACGAGAAGGAATTCCTCTCACCGGCATCAATAGCGGATCTTCGCAAGTACCAGGAGAGAATGGCAGAGCTCGTACACGTTGAAGAGGCAGAAAAGGGTACAACGGAAGACAGCGATAACGAGGAAGGCTGACAGACAGATCAGGAGGAGCCTATGAAGATATTAAACGGACAGTTCCCCTCCATCGAACAGGCAGCAAGCCAGTATTTAGAAAAGGCCGTAAGCAGCGAGGCCACACCCGTAGGGCGAAAATCATTTGCCGAGGTTTTCGAAGGCAAGAAGACAGAAAATACAGTACCGAAGTTTTCTAAGCACGCAGAGAACCGCTTATCCGAAAGAAACATCGAATTATCGGACAAGGTGATGAAGAGGCTATCCGCAGGGATGCAGGCTGCAGGACAGAAGGGAATCAATGAATCACTGGTGATGGTCGACCAGCTCGCATTCATAGTAAACGTTAAAAACCAGACCGTGATAACAGCTCTCGATAAGGATGATTCGAACGGCAACGTATTTACGAACATCGACGGAGCGGTGATAGCTTAAAGATAACAGTTAACGGGATCGGACCTTTCAGGAGATCCCTCCACAGGCCCCTGAATGACGGACGGGGCAACAGGCTAAGGAGGTAAATGCCTTATGATGAGATCACTTTTTTCAGGTGTTGCAGGACTGAAGACTCACCAGACCAAGATGGACGTTATCGGTAACAATATCGCAAACGTTAACACCGTAGCATACAAGTCACAAAACGTTACATTCCAGGAACTCATGTACCAGACAACACAGTCTGCATCAGCAGCAAACGCTGAGACAGGCCGTGGCGGTATCAATGCAAAGCAGATCGGTCTCGGCGTTATGACCGGTGCCATAAATGCTAATATTTCAACATCGGGTGCTTCCCAGACAACAGGAAACCCCTTTGATGTACAGATAAAAGGCGACAGCTTCTTCATTGTAAGCGATGGTTCAAATAACTACTTCACACGTGCGGGTGCTTTCTACGTAGACGGTATGGGAAACCTCGCCATGACATCAAACGGTTATACCGTAATGGGCTGGCAGGAAGATCCGAACAAGCCCGGTACGATCATCAAGGATACAGTTAAACCGCTTAAGATCATGAGCCCCGAGAATCTGACGTCTGAGCCTGAACAGACGAAGAACGCATTTCTTTCGGGTGTTATAGACAAGAACAGTACCCAGCTGTCATCTGACAAGGGTTTGATCGTAAACGTCAGCTTATATGACGATCTGGGGTACAGTTATGTTGCCAAGTATGCCATTACGGATTATACAGGTGATTACCCAGGAACACCGTGTGATCCGGGCAAGTATGATCTGAGAGTTGTAGATCTTGTTGATTCCAAAGGCTATAGCCTTATGAACCCATGCAGCAAGCCTGGCTATGAAAAAAACGGATATGATACTCCAAAGTCAGAAGGTGGCCCTGGACTGACAGAGGCCGTAACAATGACACTGAATGGAGATTCGCATAAAGTAATTGAATACAAAACAACTACCGGTGAGTATGCTGATGCTGATGATACACCTATAAAGATCAAAATAGGAAAAATTGATGCTTTTCGAAGTGAAATTGAATTACGTTTGGGTACGTCGACTATGTACGATAACAAAGGTACATCAACGATAAAAGGTAATTCCGGTGATTACGAAGGCAACTATGCAGGCCGTAAGGTCGGTGAGATGAGCGGCGTTGCGATAGCTCAGGACGGTAAGATCACCGCAACATATGATAACGGTACATCAAAGCTCCTCGGACAGATCGCGGTTGCAAACTTTGCAAATCCGTCAGGTCTTGAGAAGATCGGTGACAACCTTTACCAGTCGACACCCAACTCCGGCGCCTTTGACGGAATCGGTGAGGATATCACCGCAGGTGCCGGAAGCCTGTCGACAGGTGTTCTGGAAATGTCAAACGTTGACCTTTCCGCAGAGTTTACCGATATGATCACAACCCAGAGAGGATTTCAGGCAAACAGCCGTATAATCACGGTTTCCGACTCCATGCTCGAGGAACTTACAAACCTTAAGAGATAATAAACGGTAAATAACGGATCATGGGATGCACACTGAGTGTGCATCCCTTTTCCGCCCTTATGCCAGCGCATAAAAAGGCATAGACATTTACATAATAATTTAGTAAAATAACTACGTATGAAATGATGTAATCGGGAGTGTAGTGTTTTGGATTTAGCAACCTTAATAGGTGTTGTTGCCGGTCTCATATTCATGATTGTGTCTATTTTCATAGGACAGGACGGACCGGCCGGAATCAAATACTTTATGGATGCCCCCTCCGCCATGATCACATTCGGCGGAGCGTTTGCCGCCATATTCGCAGGTACGAGTATCAAGGATTTTGTGAACGGACTCAAAAGTGCCAAGATCGCTTTCATGCACGGCAGCGAGGATCCCGGCGGGATCATCCAGAAGATAATAGATCTTTCAAATGTGGCTCGTAAAGAAGGCCTTCTCTCTCTCGAAGAAGCTGCCTCAGGTCTTGATGACGTGTTCCTGCAAAAGGGTGTCATGCTCATCGTCGACGGAACGGATCCCGATCTAGTAAGAGGAATAATGGAAACCGAGCTTATCAGTATCGAAGACCGTCATAAGGTCAATATCGGATTCTGGGAAGATCTCGGAGGTATGGGTCCTGCGTGGGGTATGATCGGTACCCTCCTCGGACTTGTTATGATGCTTTATCACATGGATGATGTTGCAGCGCTTGGCCCTAACATGGCCGTTGCCCTCATCACGACATTTTACGGCTCGGTTCTTGCAAACTGGATCTGCGCGCCTTTTGCATCAAAGCTTAAAAAGGTAAACGGAGCCGAGATCAAGGTTAAGGAGATAACGATCGAGGGACTTTTGTCCATACAGGCCGGAGAGAACCCCCGTGTCATAGAAGAAAAGCTCAAGTCGTTCCTGGCACCGAATGAGCGTGGCAGCGGCGGCGGAGAAGAAGGGGGAGGCGAAGAGTAGTGGCTAAGCGTAAACCGGAAGAGCCGCCCAAAGGCGCACCGGCGTGGCAATCGACCTTTGCCGACCTGATGAACCTTCTGCTGTGCTTCTTCGTTATGCTTTTTGCAATGTCAACGATAGACGCAGAGAAGTTCGCGCTTGTAGCAGCAAGTTTTTCACAGACGTTTTCGATCTTTGATTCGGGCGGATCGTCCCTTTTAGAGGGTCTTCTTATAAACAACGGAGTCAGCCAGCTGTCACAGCTTGATGAATACATGAACACGATGGGACAGGCTGCGGCTTCCGATACGGAATCGGATGAGTTTAAGGAATTTGACGAGAAGGTGTCCGATGTCCAGGCAGAGATGCTCAAGCAGAACGAGCAGCTTGCCGAGAAGATCGACGAAGCTCTTGCAGAGCAGAACCTGACCGGTGACATCGATGTTGATTTCACCTCTCAGTACGTGGAACTGACACTTAACGGAGCTCTCCTGTTTGATTCGGGAAAGGCTGAGCTCAAGCCCGAGGCACTTCCTCTTATGGAAAAGGTCGGAGTCATCCTCCAGAGATATGCCCAGTCGGTCATAGAGGTTGAAGGACATACCGACAATGTTCCGATCAATACCGCGAAGTTTGCGAATAACAATGAACTGTCGAGTGCAAGAGCACTGTCGGTGTTTGATTACCTTGTTGAGAACACAAACCTCAATCCTTCAAACATCAAGCATTCGGGACGCGGCGAATACATTCCGGTAGCGGACAATTCCACTCCCGAGGGACGTGCCAAGAACCGCCGTGTCGAGATCAAGATATACAATCCTTTAGCCGCTCCGTAGGCTGGTAGAAA
>JAILRJ010000105.1:0-9758 GCA_024698285.1 Lachnospiraceae bacterium
ATGTGCTGGGCAGGCTCGGCTTCGGATATGCTTTGGAATGCGGGATGGGCTCAGCTTGCGGCGCAGAAGAATCCTGATCGCTCCTTTAATAACGTGGATGATCTGTTTAATTATTTTTGTTCCAATTTCCCAAACGGGGCCGGCTCCGATGCCTATGATGCCATTGACTGGTTCATGGATGGCGGATATTCGGGACTGTCTCCGGATAAAGAACCCGGCAATCTTCCCGAATACGTTACGGCCGACTATGCAAAAGAGGTATCGTTCTCGGATGGCGACAATATTGAAAGCGGAGTTGAACTGATCAAAGCAATAAAAGACGGAGGAGCGGTCGGACTTGCCGTTGACTTTTCACAAGACAACTATCCGCTGAAGGAAAACAGTGATATTACCGTAAGTTTTGATCCGGAGCTCAACGGATACGCTGAAGGACGATACGATCAGATTGACGATCCCGATAAAACGATCAAATCTGTATTTTACGTTTATGATGATAGCGGGCGTATCACAGTAGTGGATAAAAAGGATGAGGATACATATACTACATCCGACGGTAAAGAATATGACGTCTTAAACGTACTCAGCGGTGATCTCTATCCGATGGACGACGGATCATATAACCTGGTAGATGACGACGGATACATCTCTTATTCTCTTATACACGATCCTAAAGATCTTGATCTTGATAATGCCGAAATCCATGTGATGATAGGAAACGGTGCACATGCTATCACAGTATCCGGATATGTTATCGACACCGGTGAGGATCAGCCGATAGACAGTGTGAAAGCCTTGTTTATAGCAGATTCCGATAACGATGCACATTACTATAACATGCCTAAAGAAGCCCGTGGGAACGAGATTGCTTCAAGAGCCTCCCGCCCCAACACTTTTCAGTTGTTAAGAACATCTCCCATAGCTTTATATGACGGGGATGATGACGATGACAGCAAAAATCAACAATATACCCTGAATATAGAAGGATATCTGAAAGAAACCTATACCGCTATAGCTGTCATGACCGGGATCAAACCGGCACCTTGATATAATGCTGTTATAATTATTCACACACCGATGAGGAATATGGAATGAGGTCACTTTTTACCGCATATTGGACATTTACGAAATATTTGGACAGAGCGCTGAAGGAATCCGGGCTCAATGTCGGGAACCCCAAAGTAGTTCTCTATCTTATGGATCACGAGGGTTGCAATCAGAAAGAACTGGCAGAGAACTGTTATGTTGAAACAGCCACTCTTTCAACCGTCCTGTCAAATATGGAATCAAGCGGTCTGATCGAACGCAAAAAACTCGAAACGGACAAGCGTACCTATGCGATATATCCAACGGAAAAAGGAAGGCGTATAATAGAATCGGTACGCCGTAAACTTGAGGAGACGATCGATGATGCCCTGTGTGATTTTTCCGACAGGGAGAAGGGACTTCTTCGTGAATATCTGGAAAGGGTCACCGATAATCTCACATAATCCTACAATCAGAACGACAGGAGCCGGCAAATGATCCGCAGATTGTTCAGACAAATGATGATAACACAGGTCATCTCTTCCATGACGGTGACGCTGTGCATGCTGATAGACAGTATCGTGATAGGCCGTTTTCTCGGCGTGCATGCCATGGCAGCTTACGGCTATACCCAGCCTGTCCTTCTGGCTTTTGCTGCCCCCGGGGCGATGATCTCTGCCGGAGTCCAGGTGGTCTGCGGTAAGACGCTCGGCAGCGGCGATCGTGAAGGAACCGATTCGTGCTTTACGGTATCCGTAGCGCTCACGGCACTCATATCCCTTCTTGGTCTTACATTCGTACTGCTCTTTTCCGGGCCTCTGTGTACGCTTCTCGGCGCCGGAAGCCCCGGTGCGGACAACCCCGTCTATTATCTTACCAAGGATTATCTTACCGGATTCATAATCGGAGTACCCGCGTTCCTTACGGCGCAGCTCATGGTACCGTACCTGCAGATGTCCGGCAACCGTACGCGCCTTGTGTCTGCGGTTCTGGTCATGACGATACTTGATGTTGCATTCGACCTTCTGAACGTGCTTGTGATCGATGGCGGTATATTCGGAATGGGTCTTGCTTCCAGTCTCAGTTACTATGCGGCCGTTTTTGTGGGGATCGGCTGTTTCTTCGGCAAAGACTGTATTTTCCGCTTGCGGCTGAAGGGCCTGAGCTACGATATGCTTCGCAGGATCCTCGGCAACGGTGTTCCCACGATCATCAACCAGCTCAGTCTCGTGCTTCTGGTATTGCTCCTTAACAACCTGCTCAGATCTACAAGCGGGCATGTCGCCGTTGCGGCATATTCTGTTATATCCACGATCAGCAATCTCTGCTACGCGTTCTGTAACGGTATTTCCTCCGTAGCGCTCATGATGGCCTCAATATTTTCTACCGACGACGACCGTACATCCATCTACACGCTTGTCCGGATCATGCGGCAAAGTGCGATCTTCGTACTGGCTGCGGTAACCGTTATCGTTATGCTTTGCGCCAGACCTATAGTGTCACTGTTTCTTGCCAACGAGAATGATGCGATAGTGCTTTCAACGGAAGGACTCAGGCTGTTCGCGCTTTGCCTTGTTCCGTGCGCGCTCAATACGACATTTAAGTTCTATTATCAGGGTATCGGCAGGGTACGGCTGATGGAAGTGATCTGTATTTTGCAGAACTTTGCTCTGCCGGCTCTTGCCGCGGTTGTACTTGGAACGCTTTGGGGGACCACGGGTTTATGGTTGTGCTTTTTGTGCGGAGAAGGCGCTGCTCTTCTGTTCATATGCATTCACGTGTGGATCCAAAACAAACGCGTCAGTCTTGCCGTGGAAGATTTTGCGCTTCTGCCGGATTCATTCGGAGTTGCGGAGAAGGACTGCTTCGAGTGCAGGGTCAACAGCATTGAGGATGCCGTAGACGCTTCGAAACGGGCGATCGACTTCTGCCTGGCTCACGGAGAAGACAAAAAGACAAGTGTCATGATAGGTCTGTGCATAGAAGAAATGACCTGTAATATTGTCAATCACGGTTTCGTAAAGGAAAAAGCCCCGTATGCCATCGAAGTCCGTCTCGTATTCCGCGACGACAAGAAGATAATCAGCATACGCGACAACTGCGCCGGATTCGATCCGGTACATTATCATGAGCTTCATCGCGATGACGATCCGATCGCTCACCTCGGTATACGTACTGTCGTATCCTCTTCAAAAGAGGCTGTCTACCTTAATACATTCGGGCTCAACAATCTGATGCTGCAGCTGTGATCGTGCGGCATGATCTGTTGTATCCGCCGGTATTTTTTTATACACTTTTTTATACACTTTTGAATTGTATTAGTATATAATTATTATTATTTCGCAGACAGGAGGGCTATTGCAAATGAAAGGAACCATTAAAGGACGGCTGACATTAGCCGTAATTCTTATCGTTGTAGCCGCAATGCTCGTCTCTACAGGCATCATCGTCGGTACATCCGGCAAAAAGCTTACGAACGAGCTTACATCCGAACTTCAGCTCAATGCGGACAAATACGCCAACTCGATCAACAGCTGGATTGAGATGGAAAAAGGGTTAAACGCTGCAGGAGCGGCAGCATTTTCCGCAATCCCCGATCCCGATTATGACAAGGATCATATTCAGAAGATGGTCACCACCGAAGCGGAAGGTCATTCAGAGTTTCTGAACCTTTACTACGGTATGGAAGACAAAATGCATCTTCAGATGGATCCCAACGCCACAGTTCCGGAAGGATACGATCCGACTGCAAGAGGCTGGTACAAAGCAGCCAAAGCGGCAGGTACCACGATAGTTACCGACCCGTATATGGACGTTCTTATCGGAGGCATGTGCATCACCATAGCGACACCCGTATACAGGAACGGCCAGCTTGCAGGTGTACTCGGCGCCGATTTCACCCTTGATTACATAAACGATGTTGTAAACAGCATACCTTATGAATCCGGAGAATACGGATTCCTCGTTGATGCCAGCGGCAATTATATACTTCATGAAAACCAGGCATATCTTCCCGGAGAAGATGTGGCTACATCAGCGCAATCCGTTATGTCCGATATTTCATCGATCATCTCCAATCCCGGAAGTTCCGTCATACTCGCAAAGGACTACGATTCGGAGAAGAACTATTTCGCGACTTCCAAGATAGAAGGCTGCGATTGGTCTCTGGGCCTTGCTCTTCCGGCCGGCAATGTTAACAGTACGATGAACAGGCTGATCGTAACCGGAATAATCATCGCGATAATTGCCATCGCCGCAGTCATCATCATCATGACAAAGCTGATCGGCGTACAGCTTGCTCCGATGGAAGACATGAAAACCTTCGTTAAGGAGAAGATCATCGGAAGCGACAGCTTGGAAAAGACAAACTCCGAGGTGGAGGAGATAAGATATCTTCTTACTGAACTTGAGAACCGTGTAATAGATACCATCCATAAGACCAAAGACGAATCACAGCTCATCAAGGATAAGATGACATCGGCAAGCGACAAGATCAGCGGTATCAACAGCAGCATAACCGAGATCAGTCAGGCGATGCATCGTACCGAAAACGGTATCGAGACTCAGACCGAAAGCATCCGTAACATCGAAGAGATATGCAATAACGTGATGTCCACGACAGAGACTTTCACAACCGATACAAGACAGATGAGCGAGAGGACCGACGAGATAATCGGCAGAGTAAAGGCTATGGTGCCTGAGATACTGGCTAACAAGAATAATGCCGTCAACATGACCAATCAGACAAAAGCCGAACTCGAAGAAGCTCTTAAGGGAATCCAGGTAATCGAACAGATCGTAAACGTTGCAAGCGCCATTCAGGGAATTGCAAGCCAGACCAATCTCCTTGCTCTTAACGCATCTATCGAGGCTGCAAGAGCCGGTGAAGCAGGAAGAGGATTTGCGGTCGTTGCTGATGAGATCAACAGCCTTGCATCAACTACAGGCAGCGAGATCGACAAGGTCAATGCTCTTACGACCGAGGTTACGGCAAACGTCAACGAGCTTTCCAAGGTCAGCAATCAGATCATCAAATTCCTTACCGACAATGTTCTTAAGGATTATGACAATCTCGAGACTCTGGCAAACAATTATATGGAAGATGCGAACTATTACAGCGAGATAAGCAGAGGTCTCGGAGCCGGTGCCGAAGAGGTAAGCCAATCAGTTTCTCAGATCAACAAAGTGCTTGAGACTATAAGCGTCGCTCAGCAAGAGCTCGGCGATGCGGTACATGATATTTCCGGAAACATGCAGAGTATTACGGAGTCAAGTGCCAACGTATCCGGCGAGACACGCGAGGTTATGGACAGTATCACAAGTCTTCAGGATACTACGGATAAATTCAACGTTTAATACAGGTATCATACCGGAGCATAAAAGAAAACCACGGGGACGCCCCCGTGGTTTTCTTTTTCTTATTCATGGATAACAGCTCAATGCTTCTCATCCGAGTCCTTCGCTCTTCGCCTGCTCTCCAATCCTTTTATTATGTATTCGTGGTATATCATATCAATGATCGCGATGCCGGGGATTGAGAGCAGCATTCCGATGATCCCGAACATATTTCCTCCGACCAGGAACGCAACCATGATAAGGGTTCCCGAAACACCGAGCGAGTTTCCGAAGAGCTTCGGCTTCAGGATATAACCATCGAAAAACTGTAAGATCACTGTAAATATCAGGAAAATCAGCGCCTGTATAGGATTTTCCATAAGGATAACAAATGCACCGATCGCTCCTCCTATGAGCGGGCCGATCGTCGGGATCAGATTGGTTATTCCGACGACCACCGACACGAGCGAAACATAAGGCATTCCCATGACCAGCATAAATACGGCATTTATGGCTCCGATCAGAACCCCTTCTATCAGGCTGAAATAAGTGTAATGCAGGAAAATACGGCTGCACTCACCCAAAAATGCGATCACATTGTCTGCACGCTTCTCGCTTACAAGCGCATTAAGAAGTCTTACGGATCCGGCCTTGATATCGTCCTTGGAACCGATAAAATAGATCGCCATGATAACCGCAAGAACAAAGGACATCAGTCCCTTTCCGGCTCCCAGGAGCACGTCCATTATTTGCGAGCTGTTATCAAGCGCAAACGAAGAGACCGCCGCTACCGTGTCCTTCATGCCCATGATCTTTCCGGATGATATCCCTATCCTGGACAGATCGATCCCCAGGTCCGTGAGTTCGCGGGTTAATGTCGGATAGTATTTCGCAAACCGGTCCGCAAAACTGCTTATGCTGGCGATAAGCTGAGGCAGGACCATGCCGAGCAGAAATGCGATCAGAAACAGCACGATGATCACGGCTATCGTTACCGACAGCACCCATCCTCCGCCTTTGAGCTTCGATCTGAACACCTTTTTCTGAATGGCAAGCGCGATCGGGTTGATCAGATATGCGAGTATACCTCCGATTATAACCTCGCTGAAGAACCCGATAAAAACTCCGAGCGCTGATGCGACCACACCGCAATTTCTAAGCAGCAGGTACACCGCTACCGTTATGCATCCCACCACGGACAGGCACAAAATGATGAGTTTCTTATTGTCTTTCAGATCTTTCCAATTCATTCGTCAGTATTCTCCCTTTAACTCTCTTCGGTCTTACAATATAACACAAATGAGTTTTGTTATAAAGTTATTCGTTTCTCTTATGACGGTTGCAGGCAGCAAGAAGCTGTGAACTGATCATCTCTTCGTTCACAGCTTGTCAGGTTAATAATATGGTTACCGGTACATGAACATCACTCATTCCCTGAAATGATTTTTGTCAAAGTAATCTTCAACTTCCCGGATGGTATTGTTCATGTTTTCAACGTCTACAGAAACATGCCCGGTTTCGAGGGAATGGTTACCTCCTTCAATGATCCTATAGCGGATATTCTTGGAAATGCAAAAATCCCGTATCGTATCGGGTTCCACCCACGGATCCTTATCCCCGAAGAACACAATCCCGTTTCCTTCCTTTGCATGAGAGAATGTCTGCGGGAAAGGCGTATAATACACCTGTCCGGCAGGGATATCGTGTTTGGCCGCATATACACTTGCGGCAACAGTTCCGATACTCTTGGATACGAATATGATATCCTCGCAGGATGAGAAGTCTTCCTCTTTAAGCTGTTCCTCGGCCAGGGACACTGCCAGATCAAAAGCCGACAGTATTGTGTCCTTATCCTTCAGGGAACCCTTATCAATGCCGTTAAACTCGACAACGATCACGTCATAGCCGTGCTCCGATGCGATCTTTTTGGAATAATACAGCAACGGTTTGTCGATATTGTATCCGATACCCTGAAAGATGACTGCCACCTTCCTCTTTTGCATGTTCTCTCCTTTCCCCACGCTTCTCTTTTCCAAACGGGGATTGCCGCCCTTATCTACAGTTCGTGATAATACGGACAGATGTTCTCATAATGGCCATCCTTCATGCGAAATCCACCGGGAATGGTCCCGAGCTGCGTAAAACCGAGGCGCTCATACAGGTGTCTGGCATGTGTATTGCTCTCAACGACCGCATTGAACTGGAGCACTCGAAATCCGAGTTCCTTACCTTTCTTCAGACAATCCAGGACCAGTTGCTCCCCGATGTGTCTGCCTCTGGCATCTGATGAAACAGCATAGCTCGCATTACAGATATGACCGCATCGTCCGACATTATTGGGATGCAATATATACAGTCCGAATACCTTACCATCCTCTTCGGCTACACCGGTATACCTCTGGGATGCAAAGAATTCAGCGCCGCTTTCCTCATCCAGCAGTTCCTCCTGCGGGAAAGCGATACCGTCTTCCACAACCTCGTTCCATATCCTTATGATCTCCGGCAGATCCCGGTCAATAGATTTTCTGATGATCATTTCCTCATCTCCCGCAATGATTTCCGCGGGATAATAATACCGTAATTATCTCATCGTGACAACATGATCTATATACCCAACCCGAGCACCAAAAATACGGAGACCGTTTCCTATTTCGTTAAAGACAAGCAAAACATAAACAGAACCCGGCAGATAATGAATCTTACCGGGTTCTTGTCAGGTGATCGGGATTGGCCGGGTATTCCCATTTTCGCCATTCATAATCACCCCAATCAACTCTCACCTAACGTTTTTTTGACTTTGAATATAAGTCTCAATATCGGTTCAATGAACTTCGGAGATTTAATAACCACTATCTTCATTCCGCCCGTTACATTCATAAGTTCTTCTTCTCTGACTTTTATCATTTCTTCTCCTCCTTATATTTCAAACCTGATCTTCACGTTCTTTCATCTATTTCAGAAAGAATCCTGTCCTTCTCTGGTGAATTCATAATAGCAGCACTCACGTCACAGAAACGTCACACTATAATCTCTTCCGTGGCTTTTGCAGGGAATAATCCCGATACATAAAAAATTCCCGATATAAATGGCTATCCTTATCTTAATCCTTTCGCCAAATCATATGCCCTTTGCGAAAATGTTTCGATTCTTTCTTCTCTATTTATATCATTACCATAGCCTCTGGTCATTTCGTCAAAAGCATATACTTCGCATTTCTTTGCCCTGTTACGGATTCGGTCACCAACCATAACAGTCTTCATAGTTTCAAGTTGCTGCAACCTGATATCATCCTTTAATGATCCTCCCATTGTAATAAGAAACATGGCTTTTTCCAAAGTTTTCATAGAAGTTTTATCTCCATAGGCAAAACCATATGTCCATACCCTCTGGAACCATCCCTCAAGCATAGCCGGAGAAGCCGTCCAAAAATCAGGATAAATAAATACAACTATGTCGGCCAAATTAATCTTCGCCTGCTCATTAAGAATATCTTTCTCTACAGGATCCTCTGATCGATAAAATCCTTCTCTAATGTATTCACTTTCTGATATGACCGGATTAAATCCCTGTGCATACAAATCAGAGACCTCATAAGAGTGGCCTGCATCCTCGAGCCCTCGTATAAAGGATTCCTTTATCGTATGTGTAAAACTGTTTTTGCTTGGATGACAATATACAACTAATACTTTCATAACATCTCCGTTATCTCATCTAGCTGTTTCAATCTGTTTATATACAGTTAAATCAAAAGGCAAACTCTACTCATGTTCTTTCACATACTGTATAAACTCAGGTGTTTTAGACCAATATTTAATGCCCCAGTTTTCAAAATTCCATTCATCCATATATTGATTGCATTCATAGTCTACATAGTAAATAAGGTTATCTTTAACAACAAAGTTGGTCGGAAAATAATCTATATTTAGGCCTGCTTTCTTTGCGGCATCCGCCATTTCACGCACCTGCGTAATATAGGGCTCGACCGATATTTCGTCGCGTACCATATCGAAAATGGTTGGGCCCTCGATGTATTCTTTAACAATCCTCTCGGAATCTTCATCAATGGAAAGCATAAGCGGAATTCTTATTCCTGCATCTTTCAACCTTCTATAATCGTTTTTTTCCGCTTCAATCTTGTTACCAAATGCATAGTACTCACACGGTTCATGGTGGATTTGCTTTAATACAACCTCTTTGCCATTTGATAACGCAAGATAGGAGTATCCGCCCTTTCCGCGCCCCAATAGCCTTACAATCTCATATTCGTCACTGTTTACTCTGACAATCTTGTCCATTTCATCCTCTTCTATATTTCTGAATCCAGTCAACAGCAAAATCCACAAGTCTTTTTTGATTCATTAAGCGTAGTTCGGCATTTCCAATCATGGCTTTATTAACAG
>JAILRJ010000106.1:0-40860 GCA_024698285.1 Lachnospiraceae bacterium
CTTACCCTCATGGAGCAGGTCGATAGCGATCTTAACCATAGCAGCACCAGTACGCTTACCGTTACGTGTCTGGAGGAACCAGAGTTTGCCTTCCTGTACGGTGAACTCCATATCCTGCATATCGCGATAGTGCTCCTCGAGCTTATTCTGAATACCGTCGAGTTCCTTGTAGATTTCAGGCATTGCCTCTTCCATTGAAGGATACTTAGCTGCACGCTCCTCCTCAGAGATACCTGCACGCTCAGCCCAGCGCTGTGAACCGATCTTGGTAATCTGCTGTGGTGTACGGATACCGGCAACAACGTCCTCACCCTGTGCATTTACGAGGAACTCACCCATGAGCTTCTTCTCACCCGTTGCGGGATCTCTTGTAAATGCCACACCGGTACCGGAATTGTTGTTAAGGTTACCGAACACCATCGGCATTACGGAAACGGCCGTACCCCAGCTGTAAGGAATATCGTTGTCACGACGGTAAACGTTCGCTCTCGGATTGTCCCAGCTTCTGAACACTGCCTTGATCGCTTCCTTAAGCTGGATTATGGGATCAATCGGGAAGTCCTCTTCAAGTTCTTTCTTGTACTCGCTCTTGAACTGTTCCGCAAGTTCCTTAAGATCCTGTGCGGTAAGATCGACGTCAAACTCAACGCCTTTCTTCTCTTTCATAGCATCTATGAGTTCTTCGAAATGTTTCTTTCCGACACCCATAACAACATCGGAGAACATCTGGATGAAACGTCTGTATGAATCATATACGAATCTTTCGAACTTGGGATCCGGATTGGCCTTGATCATCGCTTCAACGACTTCCTCGTTCATACCGAGGTTGAGGATCGTATCCATCATACCGGGCATTGAAGCTCTTGCACCCGAACGGACCGAAACAAGAAGCGGCTTTTCGGGATCTCCGAAATACTTGTCGTTCTTCATCTCGATACGTCCGACAAACTCCATGATCTGACCCATGATTTCGTCATTGATCTGTCTGCCGTCCTCATAATACTGGGTACATGCCTCGGTAGTGATCGTGAATCCCTGCGGTACGGGAAGACCGATATTGGTCATCTCTGCAAGGTTTGCACCTTTACCTCCGAGAAGGTTACGCATTTCCGCATTACCTTCACCAAACAGATAAACCCACTTTCTCTTTCGTAAATTCATTACCTTTCCTCCTGAAGAATAATATTGAAATATCACATGTCACTAATTATACCAAAAAACACGGAAAAAATCAGAAAATAAATTTGTCCGCAAAATAGGCGTCAAGATCGGCGATCTTTATCCTCTCCTGCTCCATGCTGTCCCGGTCTCTGACCGTAACCGCATTGTCCTCTTCCGAATCAAAATCGTACGTAACACAGAACGGTGTTCCGATCTCATCCTGTCTTCTGTATCTCTTTCCGATGTTGCCTCTGTCATCGAATTCGCAGTTGTACTTCTTGGAAAGCTGCGCATATATCTTCTCGGCACCCTCGTTAAGCTTTTTGGAAAGAGGAAGCACACCGATCTTGACGGGTGCGATCGCCGGATGGAAATGAAGCACCGTACGCATGTCGGGCTTGTCCTCCGTACCGATGTTCTCCTCATCATATGCCTCGCAAAGGAATGCGAGCGTCACACGGTCTGCTCCGAGAGAAGGTTCAACGACATAAGGTATATACTTCTCGTTTGTCTCGTCATCGAAATAATCCATCGGCTCACCCGAAGTGTTCTGATGCTGTGTAAGGTCGTAATCTGTCCTTGATGCGATACCCCAAAGTTCTCCCCAGTCGGTGAACGGGAACGCATACTCTATATCCGTTGTATGATCGCTGTAGAACGACAGCTCCTCGGGATCGTGATCACGAAGTCTCAAATGATCTTCCGCGATACCGAGGGTAAGAAGCCATTCGTAACAGAACTTTCTCCAGTATTCAAACCACTCCGTCTGGGTTCCGGGCTTACAGAAAAACTCAAGTTCCATCTGTTCGAATTCTCTTGTCCTGAAAGTAAAGTTACCGGGAGTGATCTCGTTCCTGAATGATTTTCCCACCTGACATATTCCGAAAGGAACTTTCTTGCGCGAAGTCCTCTGGACATTCTTGAAATTGACGAAAATACCCTGCGCGGTTTCGGGACGTAGATATACGATACTCTTCGCATCCTCGGTAACACCCTGGAAAGTCTTGAACATAAGGTTGAATTCCCTTATCTGCGTAAAGTTATGCTTTCCGCATGAAGGACAGGGAATGTTGTTGTCGGCAATGAACTTTTCCATCTCCTCATGAGACCATCCGTCAACCGATGACTCGAGTTTGATGTCTTTCTCGGCGGCATAGTCTTCGATAACCTTGTCCGCACGGAATCTCTCATGACATTCCTTACAATCCATGAGCGGATCCGAAAAACCTCCGAGATGTCCCGAAGCGACCCATGTCTGAGGATTCATGAGTATCGCGCAGTCAACGCCGACATTATAAGGGCTTTCCTGCACGAACTTCTGCCACCATGCACGCTTAACGTTGTTCTTCAGCTCCACGCCGAGGTTACCGTAGTCCCATGTATTGGCAAGGCCTCCGTATATCTCGCTTCCGGGATACACAAAGCCTCTGGACTTGGCCAGAGCTACGATCTTGTCCATTGTTTTTTCCATAACCATACTCCTTTTATTCAAGTATTAGATAAGCAAGTCCGTCCGATTCGCTTAAGACCCTTGCTTCGTTTGAATCTATCACATCAACATTGGCCGAAACATATGCAATATCCTTGAAAGTTCTGATCCTCGCATGTTCGCTCATTATTATGATGTTTCTGTCTGCCATGCTCATTATCTTGAGCTTATCGATCTTGTCTCCCTTTTCAACACCTTTCAGGACAACATCCATCGTATAACCGTTATCGTACGCATCACTGACTGTCCCGACGAAAAGCTTTTCTCCCACAAAGCTTTCGTAATCCGAAGGACCGGTGAACTCCAGATCCACATATATCTTCGAATCTTTTTTCAGTTCTATGTTGCGTAGTTTTATCTCATCCCCGCCGATGGATTCGTTGTATGCGTCTACGGATGCGGTAAATTCCGTCTTTAACTCCTCGAGGTTGTAATAGTCCTTGTCGAAGTTCTCAACAATGCTCTCTTTGACTTTGCCCCTCTTTTCGACCGTTATCGTCGTCTCGGCAAAATCATACTCGTCGTTTTTGCAGCCGCAAAGAAAGACAAGAATAAGAAAAGATATGCAGATTTTCAAAAAAGATCTGTTCAATTACTGCCTCCCGACAATGACACCCGATTGATTATACCCCCAGAGTGTCCAAAAGGTCTATACTTTTAAACTTCCTGTCTATGATCCTTCGCATATACGATGCGGACAGTTCGGCCAGTTCAGCGTAAACCTCGTCACTCACCGCAAAGGTAAAAAGCTTCTCAACAGGAGTCTTTACTATAAAATCTATCGCATATACGGCCGAATTGCTCAGGCTGTTGTTCTCCGGAATCCCGGGAAACTCTCCGTTTACGACCATTGCTTTCATCTCGAAGATCACACGCACGAGTCTGTTATCAAGCGATGGCTTGCATATCGCCCTTACCGACTGATACAAAAGCTTTAACATCTCTGTCTCGTCGTTGTTCTCGCGTGTATAATAATCCGCAAACTCGAGGAAATACATTCCGAGACACGCTCCGTCAAAATCCTCCCGAAGCTGCTCAAAGTAATTCGATACCGATGCCTCGATCAGATTATATGCCGTCCTTCCCTCAAAAACCTTGAACGTGGCAAAGCAGAACTGATCCGTTGCGGCCATCAGTCTTGATCCCTGACGTCTCGCACCCTTGGCAAAAGCCGTGATCTTGCCTCTCTCTTTCGTGAGTATAACTACTCTTCTGTCATAATCGTTTACGCTTGATGAGGCCAGAACCATTCCGGTAACGGTCACCGGGCCCGAATTATAACTGATCATCACTCAATTCTTTTCGGTCATATCCGAAGTTCTTTAAAAGCAGATCGGAATCTCGCCAGTCTTTCCTGACTTTTATCCACAGCTGCAGATTGACTTTCTTTTCGATTAGTTCTTCTATCTCATATCTTGCGGCGCTTCCGATCTTCTTGATCATGGCTCCGCCCTTCCCTATGATAATGCCTTTATGAGAATCTTTTTCACATATGAGTGTGGCCTCTATATCCGCTTTTTTATCCGATACCTTCATCGACTCGATCGTAACGGCAACTCCGTGAGGGATCTCATCGCTAAGACACCGGAGCGCTTTTTCCCTGATGAGTTCGGCGACTATCTGTCTGACGGGCTGATCCGTTACCGTATCTTCATCAAAGAACGGTTCCCCTTCGGGCATATACTTAAATATCTGCTCGAGAAGAACTTCAATGTTATCTCCCTTTAAGGCGGACACAGGAACTATCTCCGCCGGATCGCACAGATCCTTATATGCATCGATTATCCCGAAGAGTTCTTCTTTTTTCTTGGTGTCGATCTTATTTATCACGAGGATAACGGGAACCTTAAGATTCTTCAGTCCCTCCGCGATCGCCCGGTCGCTCTTCCCGACATATGTCGATGCCTCAACAAGCCACAGCACGAGATCAACCTCGGATACGGTTTTTTTCGCAACAGTCATCATATACTCTCCGAGCCTGTTCTTTGCTTTGAATATCCCGGGTGTATCGAGAAGAACAATCTGACCTCTCTCATCCGTATATACTGTCCTGATGCGGTTACGGGTCGTTTGCGGCTTGTTTGACGTGATCGCGATCTTCTGCCCAATCATTTGGTTTGTAAGGGTGGACTTGCCGACGTTCGGTCTTCCTATAACAGCCACAAACCCCGCTTTTTTACCGTTTTGATCCATTATTTATTATCCGTGTCAGAGCTTTTATTCTCGTTTTCCGGAACTTCCGGCTTGTTCGGAAGCACCTGGGCTACAGGCCTTGCGGGCTGCTTGGGTCTCTTTTCGGCTTTGTTTTTTGTCGTTTTTCTGACTATCGCAATGATACCCTTAATGATACCGAAAATGATGAAGAATATGATCGCAAGGATTACAAGTATAACAAGAAGCATGGGAAGAATGCTTACGAATCCGACTATGAAATCCTGGATCGCAACCCACGCATCCGCGCAGCTTTCAAGGAATCCTCTTGCGATCCTCTGTCCGAACGAAAGCTCTTCAACCGGTTCGGGTGTATATTCTTTGACTTCCCTGATCGAAAGGTTGACCGTGGAATACTCAACCTGATTGTTCATCGTGCGAAGTCTTGATTCGTAACTTTCGATCTCGTATCTGACCTCGGTCAGACGGTTCTCAAGTTCGATTATGTTCTCAAGGTTGTCTGCCTGTTCAAGAAGCTGATTGAGTCTCTGCTGCTCGATCTTAAGCGATTCCTTGTGGGCTTCCACATCGGCATACTGAAGAGTGACATCATTGGCCGACTCGTTCTTGCTCGTTATGTTCGACTCGTTCTCTATATTGTCTACAAAGAAGTCGAGCTTATTCGCGGGAATCCTTGCAACGATGAATGCGTTTCTCTCCGACTTGTATGAGTCATAGGAATTTCCGGAAATATCAGTGCTCTCTGCATAACCTCCGAGTGAGTTGATGCGCTCCATTACATTTGCTACGAGCGAATCGAACTCTCTTGTCTCAACATTCATGTTGACCGTCTTGATGAGCTTTCTGTTTGAATTGCTCATTATCTCAGAGTCGGATACAGCCTCACCGCCCGATGATTCCGCTGAACTTGCAGCTTCGACAGGCGCATCGTAGTCCCATGCCTCTTCAGCCGCATAATCATATGCCTCTTCGGCCGCAGCCTGAGGTTCGGATGATTTGTAGCTTCCCGAATCCGAAGATGCTCCGCAGCCGGCAAGGATGGCGGTAACCATAATCGCACTTAATGTGATCGCTGTTTTCTTTTTCATTTGATTCCTCCTTAAAGGTAATGCTATTTCAGGAACAGAGACTGTGTCTTTGTAAAAAGTTCCTTTTCTTTGTCTATCTCTTCTTCTCCTCCGAGAACACATATGCACTCGTCGTCCTTCATCTTTTTAACATATCTGTAAAGGGCACTTATGTCCTTTCCTGTACAGGACAGTATCTCATCTCTCTCCTTCTGGATCTTTTCGTAAGAATCTCCGCACAGATATGCGTCGCGGCTTCTGCTGCCTTTGGCCGAAGGCGTGAGAGGGAAATCAATATCGGACATCGTACCTATTATGTACTTCGTCATGTCGCGTTCGGATGCGGTAAATTCTTTAAGAAAATCAACCGCTCTGTCGTATACCTCAAGAGTTCTTCGAAGGTTCGGATCACGGTACGATGCAAACGTACCTTTTCCGTTTCTCGTGAATGATGAAAAGCATCCGTATGCTCCTCCGACGACCCTGACCTGGTTCCACAGATACTCGTAACCCATAATGACCTTAAGAACACGAAGTGCTCCGGTATACTTAAGCTCATCGCACTTATATGTACCGGCCTTTGCAACATACTGAACCTTAGCACTTGTCTTGTAGCCTTCGCTCGTCTTCGCCGGGCGAAAATCATACGTGCAGGGCGTGTTGCTAACATCGGGTAGATCGTCCGTAAAAGAAGCTGCTTCTTTTGAGAGCATCTCATACTGTTCCTTTTGTGCCGTATAGTCCGTAAGCACAAGATTTTCTTTCGTAAATATGAGAGACGATACTTTTTTAAGATTTGAGGTGAGTTCTTCAAACCTATTATCGTAATCGTCTTCCAGCGACTCTATAAGCCTGTAGAACTCGATACCGCCCATCTTCTCACTGATCATCTCGGAAGGCGTAATACCCGAAAGAGCCCTGTGAAGAGCCACTGCATGTCCGCTCGACATCATGGCACCCTGGAGACGTGATTTTAACATGCATATGATCTCATACAGACGCTTTTTGTCCTCAAGGTCTGATGTAAAAATCACTTCACGGAATATCTTAAATGCAAACGGGAGCTTGTCATAAAGAATCTTGGCTTTCAGTTCGAAGTGGTGCAGATATCTGAAGCAGTCGTCAACATTGTTGTATATGCTCGTTCCGAAGCTGATCCCGCCCGAGTTTAAAAATATCTCATTCGCAAGATCCGCATATGAATAGTTCTTTGTATTTACCATCCCGAGAACGGCTTTTAATATTCCGACATAAGGAATGAGATCTTCGGGAACTTTGTTAAGATCAAACGATACCGTAAGGTAACCTATCCCGTTTGTGAATATATCGTGATACAGAACATCCTTGCCGGCAACGACACTCTTTTCGTTGATAAAACCCTCGGCTTCCTTTTTGATATCCGATATCTTAAGAAGCGGGATGCACTTTAGCACTTCCTCGCTGTCCTCTTCCTCCTGATATCTGTGAAGGGCCTTTGTATCTTCGATGAGTTTATCGATCTCCTGATCGCTCATGTTGGATTTGAGTTCGGACAGTTTATTTGCAAGTTCTTTGTCCTTTGCCGCTGTAAGGCCTTTTGAAGGCACAAGGCAAACAACCGATGCGTGAGTGTTATTAAGCAGATATTTTTCCGTCAGTTTCTCGAAATAATCCGTTTCGACCATTTCTTTAAGGAAGGCGAAAGTATCAAGCGGATTGATATGGATGAACGGAAGTTTTTCATCATAAAGCCATGAATCAAGGCATGACAGCCCGTACATAAGTCCTTTCGGATAATGTCCGAAATCTGCCTCGCGGAATCTGAACTCGAACAGATTGATCCCTGCAAGGAGTGCCTTTTTGTCATAGCCGTTTGCGACAACATCCTTTAACACTTTTTCGATTATGCTTAAGAACTTCTCTTTTTGAGAAAGATCGGAATTCTTGATGATGACGGAGAAATACGGCTGATATACTCCGTTTTCGTATGTTGACTGAACGTCCTTGCATATACCGGCATCAAGAAGCGCCTGCTTTAATATAGCTCCGGGCGACGACAGGAGCGCATATTCCAGAACCTGGAACGCGATATAAAGCTTCTCGTCAAGACTTGTCGATATGACGGCATTGTACGACAGATATGAATTCTCGCTTTCGCTCTCATCGGATGTTATCGGGTATTCCTTGACAACTTCGCAAGGCTTGTCGAATCCCTTCTGAATACCCACCTCGGAATCGATCTCAAGGCGGTCGTATTTCGACAGATACTCTCTGTCCATATATTCAAGTCTTTCTTCAAAATCCATATCCCCATACAGGTAAATATAGCTGTTTGAAGGATGATAATACCTGCGGTGAAAATCAAGGAAGCCTTCATACGTCAGTTCCGGGATCACATCGGGATCTCCGCCCGATTCAACACCGTAACACGTATCAGGGAAAAGAGAATCGAATACCGAGCGGCTGAGCATATCGTCAGGAGATGAGAATGCACCCTTCATCTCGGAATAGACTACACCGTTAAGCGTTACCGGCGAATCCGCATCCTCTATCTCATAGTGCCAGCCTTCCTGCTTGAATATCTGCTCTCTTGAGTAAATGTTCGGATGAAATACCGCATCAAGATAAACATCGCAAAGATTCTTAAAGTCCTGATCGTTACAGCTTGCGACCGGATAAACCGTCTTGTCGGGATATGTCATTGCATTGAGGAATGTGTTGAGACTTCCCTTTGCAAGTTCGACAAAAGGATCTTTTGCGGGATATTTCTCGGAGCCGCACAAAACGGAATGTTCGATTATGTGAGGAACACCAGTGGAATCCTCCGGCGGTGTACGAAAGCCTACGTAAAAGACTTTATTGTCATCGTCGTTCTCGATACACATGACCTTCGCGCCGGTTTTCTTATGCTTTAATATATAGCCGGTCGATTTGATATCGGTTAGATCGTATTTTGATAGCGGCTCATATGCCGTAAGTTTTGATGTATCCATTTATTACTCCTTACAAAGACTTTTTCGAAAGCTTAACTGTCTACTCTACGTGTTTATGCGAAAACAGATGATCGCTGCAGTATTCATAATTCCCGTTACACTTTGAACAGAACCTGAATTCAAGCGTGTCGGAATCCTTTTCGGTCCTTCCGCAGATCGCGCATTTATGCTTTGTGATCGTACCCGTATGAACAGCGGACGATGTCGTCCCACCGTATGCGGCCGACGATGTCGCTTTTTTAAACGCGCGTTTCCTGTACATTTCCTTCGGGGAAATGCTCTTGTAATTTCTTGTCGTAAAGAAGAAAACGAGGAAATTCAGAAGGCTCATTATTATTGCGACCCTGCCCGCAGGTCCTATACTCGGATCAAAGAAGAACTGGTACCCCAACAGAACGGCGTAGATATACGCCATCCATTTAACCTTGACCGGTATGACGAAAAACAGCAGAACCTGTATGTTGGGATATGTAACGGCAAACGCAAGAAAAATGGATAGATTGATATACGCCGTTGAAAAACCGACGCTTATAACATCTCCCATTCTCTGAGGATCTCCTCCGTTAAGAGTTGTTATAAGGTACAGACCCAAAGCGCCGATTATCGTAAAAATCAGACCCGAAAAGATATACACGTTGTAGCGGAATGCGCCCCATGTCCTTTCAAGTGTCGTACCGAGCTGATAATAGAAATACAGCATTATCACGGTGAACAGACTAAGCCCCGTAGGAGGCACAAATATCCACGTGAATATCCTCCATATCTGATAATTGTTGAATATGTAATACGGATGAAGGGTGAATATACCCATATATCCGGTATAGGCGAGCAGATAACCGATAACATACGCGATTATTATATACAACGACAGATTTGTGATCGCGTATTTCCCGATCTTTCTCTCCAGATTGTTTAAGAACTTGTTCATGATGTCCTCTTTTCCCGCATAATCCGAAATATTATACCATTACGCGGCCTTATTGTAAATTACGCCCTGACGGTACGGAACCGCCCGATTTAATTTACTTGAAAATAAGCACATAAACCTATATAATTGTTCACGCTTGCATAAATAATAAGGAAACAAAATCATGCCCGACAAAAAGTATTTTCTCGGCATCGACATCGGTTCCACAACCGTTAAGATCGCCATAACCGACGGAGACGACAAGCTTCTGTTCTCCGACTATAAAAGACATTTCGCAGATATCCAGAACACACTCAGGGATCTTCTCTCATCTGCAAGAGATCTTCTCGGAAGCGTAACGATACATCCCATCATAACAGGAAGCGGCGGACTCACTCTTGCCAATCATATGAACATTCCTTTCGTTCAGGAGGTCATATGCGTCAGCACCGCCCTATCAAGGATCCATCCCAATACCGATGTTGCCATAGAACTCGGCGGAGAAGATGCCAAGATCATTTATTTTGAGGACGGTAATATCGAACAGCGTATGAACGGTATATGTGCCGGCGGAACCGGTTCGTTCATAGATCAGATGGCTGCTCTTCTGATGACGGACGGCGCGGGCCTCAACGAATACGCGAAGAATTACAACAGTCTCTATACAATCGCCGCAAGGTGCGGTGTATTTGCCAAATCGGATATTCAGCCTCTGATCAATGACGGGGCTACAAAGGAAGATCTTGCGGCCTCCATATTTCAGGCTGTGGTCAATCAGACGATCTCGGGGCTTGCATGCGGTAAACCTATAAGGGGGCATGTTGCTTTTCTCGGTGGTCCCCTACATTTCCTGTCGGAACTTACAAATGCATTTATCCGTACTCTCGAACTCGACGAGGAGCACACCTTCATTCCCGAAAACTCTCATCTGTTCGCTGCAATAGGTGCCGCATATAACTATAAGGAGTCGGCCGTAGTAGAAATAGATTCACTCATATCGCTTCTTGACAGCAAGATAAAAATGGACTTTGAGGTTGCCCGTATGGAGCCTCTGTTCGCAAGCGAGGAGGATTATGAAACATTTACCGCAAGGCATTCCAAAGCAAAAGTCATAAAGAAGCCGCTTTCCGAGTATTCCGGTGAATGCTTCCTCGGTATAGATGCCGGTTCCACCACGACAAAAGCCGCCCTTGTCGATAAGGACGGTAACCTTCTGTATTCTTTCTACGATAACAACAACGGCAGTCCTCTTGCCACATCGATCCGTGCACTCAAAGAGATCTATTCACTGCTCCCCAAGGACGCATACATAGCGCACAGCTGTTCCACCGGCTACGGTGAGGCACTGATCAAATCGGCCCTCATGCTCGACGACGGTGAGGTTGAGACTATCTCCCACTATTACGCCGCTTCATTCTTCGAACCCGATGTCGACTGCATACTCGATATCGGCGGTCAGGATATGAAATGCATACGCATTAAAAATCACGCCGTCGACAATGTTCTCCTAAACGAGGCATGTTCAAGCGGTTGCGGATCGTTTATCGAAACATTTGCGCGAAGCCTTAACTACAGCGTTTCCGATTTTGCGAAAGCGGCACTTTTTGCAAAACACCCGATAGATCTTGGAACAAGATGTACCGTGTTCATGAATTCCAAAGTCAAGCAAGCCCAGAAGGAAGGTGCGGATGTCGCCGACATTTCCGCGGGTCTTGCATATTCGGTAGTCAAAAATGCCCTGTTTAAAGTCATAAAGGTATCCGATGCCAGATCGCTCGGAAGCCGAATAGTCGTTCAGGGCGGAACTTTCTATAACGATGCGGTTCTTCGCTCCCTTGAAAAGATATCGAATGCAACCGTTATTCGCCCCGACATCGCGGGTATCATGGGCGCTTTCGGTGCCGCGCTTATCGCGAGGGAACGCTTTGAAGACAGAAAAGACACGGCTACGATCAATCTCGAAAAGCTCAATGCCTTCACATTCGAAACATCCATGGCAAAATGCAAAGGATGCACGAACAGCTGCAGGCTGACGATAAACAAGTTCTCCGGCGGCAGGCAGTTCATTTCCGGAAACAGATGCGAACGCGGTATCGGAAAGGTCAAGAACGAGGAGAACCTTCCGAACCTTTATGAATACAAACTTCACAGGATATTTGATTACGAACCTCTTCCGGTTACGGAAGCAAAACGCGGAGTCATCGGTGTGCCCAGGGTTCTTAACATGTACGAGAACTACCCGTTCTGGTTCACGTTCCTGACAAAGCTCGGTTATTCTGTGGTCCTATCTCCGATAAGTTCACACAAGATATACGAGATGGGTATCGAGTCGATCCCGAGCGAATCGGAATGCTATCCTGCCAAGATCGCCCACGGACATATAATGTGGCTGATCAAAAAGGGCGTTCCGCTCATCTTCTATCCGAGCGTATTTTATGAAAGAAACGAATTCCAGCAGGCAAGCAACCACTACAACTGCCCGATCGTCACATCATACAGTGAGAACATCAAGAACAATGTTGAAGAGATATGCAGGGGCGAAGTGAAATTTCACAATCCTTTCCTCGCGTTTACCAACTTTGAAATTGCCGCAAAGGGACTTATCGCTGCATTTCCCGATATCCCGGCGGATGAAGTATATTACGCCGCCAAAGCGGGATGGGAAGAACTCGATACGGCAAGATGCGATATCCAAAGCAAAGGCGAGGAAGTATTGCAGTACCTTAAGGACAATAACCGAAGCGGGATCGTCCTTGCCGGAAGACCTTATCACATTGACCCCGAGATCAACCACGGCATCCCCGAGATGATCAACTCATACGGAATGGCTGTGCTTACCGAAGACTCTATCTCGCATCTGGCGGAGGTTGAACGTCCCACGATAGTATCCGACCAGTGGATGTACCATTCGAGACTTTATGCTGCAGCAACGTATGTCAAGACAAGAGATGATCTCGAACTTGTTCAGCTCAATTCATTCGGATGCGGACTGGATGCGGTCACAACGGATCAGGTCAACGATATTCTCTCTTCTGGTGACAAGATATACACCTGCCTTAAGATAGACGAAGTCAACAACCTCGGAGCGGCCAGGATAAGAATACGCTCGCTGCTCGCTGCCATCAGGATCAGAAAACGTAAAGGTGAGGCCAGGAATATCCGTTCCGCAGCCTACAACAGAGTCCTTTATACAGAGCAGATGTACAAGGACAGATACACAATACTCTGTCCCCAGATGTCTCCGATCCACTTTGATCTTCTGTCCTCGGCATTCAACGCTGAAGGTTATAACCTCGTTGTACTTAACAATTCAAACAGAGCGGCCATAGATATGGGGTTGCAGTTTGTTAATAATGACGCGTGTTATCCTTCGCTGATCGTAGTCGGTCAGATAATGGATGCTATTTTATCCGGAGAATACGACACCGATCATCTTGCCGTCGTCATGAGTCAGACAGGCGGAGGATGCAGGGCGACCAACTATATCGGCTTTATAAGAAGGGCTCTTGCCAAGGCCGGCTACGAACATATTCCGGTCATATCGCTCAATCTGTCAAAACTTGAGAGCAATCCCGGATTTAAGATAACGCCAAAATTCCTTCTGAGAGGAATATGCGCCGCGGCGATCGGTGATATCTTCATGAGATGTCTGTACCGGATGCGACCTTACGAGCTTGTACCGGGTTCCGCCGACGCTCTTCATCAAAAATGGATAGAACCGTGCTGTAAGTTTGTGGAGTCGGATCACATATCCATTCCCACATTCTACAGACTTTGCAGACAGATCGTCAGGGAATTTGACGAACTGCCGATAAACGAGACGATCAAAAAGCCCCGTGTGGGTATCGTAGGCGAGATACTCGTCAAGTTCTCTCCCACTGCCAACAACGACCTTGTCAATCTTCTCGAAGCCGAAGGCGTCGAAGCCGTAATGCCGGATCTGCTTGATTTTTTGCAGTACTGCTTCTATAACCAGAAGTACAAGGCCGATCATCTGGGCACAAGGGTCAGCACGGCCACAATAGCATCGCTTGGCATATGGGCGATTGAAAGAGTCAGAGGCGCTTCGGTAAAAGCGCTCAGGAACAGTAAGCATTTTGTTCCGCCCGTTCATATCAAAACCCTTGCTGATTACGCCAAATCCATAGTTGATATAGGAAATCAGACAGGTGAGGGATGGTTCCTTACGGGCGAGATGATGGAGCTTATACATAACGGTGTACTGAACATCGTATGTACGCAGCCTTTCGGATGTCTCCCGAACCATGTTGTCGGTAAGGGGGTAATAAAGGCAATAAGAAGGCAGTACAGAAAAGCGAACATCGTTGCGATAGATTACGACCCGGGAGCTTCGGAAGTCAATCAGCTCAACAGGATAAAGCTGATGCTCTCAACCGCATTTAAGAATCTCGAATGAAAATGATGCGATCACCTGATGGTGATCGCATCTCTTATTCCGACACGAAGTTTATTGAATAACTGCTCGATACGCTCCTCATCAACAAACAGAAGCGCCTCCTCAAGTTCGGATGCAAGATCCGCTATATCGGTAAGACTCAGCATCCTGCCTGCGCGCTGAATACCTTTTATACAGAAGCCGAGCATTTCATACTTCTTCTCTCTGAACATCTTCTCGGAATCGTTAAGAAGCTCGCTCAGTTCATTGTACTGTGCCGAGAACCTGTTCTCCTTCGATACTTCCTCGGCCCTTTCATTTCCGAACCTCTGCCACAGCCATCTTGTCAGAACCGAATTGAGTGCTCTCTTGGAGAGAGGCTTTTCAAGATAATCGTTGAATCCCGCTTCCAGAAATCCGGTGAAAACGTCATTGATATCAGCCGTGGTCGTGAACACGATCGGAACCTGCGAATAATAGTCTCCGGGCATACTCCTGACGGTCGAGACTATCTGTGTCCCGCTCATCTTCTCCATCTCGTATGCTACAAATATAATATCGTATACATGTTTGCTTATCTGTTCTATCGCATCGCTTCCGCTTACGGCGCGCGTCACGTTAACAAGATACGGTTTGAGAATTCTCTGGAACACGTTCAGGAACACAATGTCCTCGTCGATGATCAGAACCCTTGCATCCTTTGTGATGCTGATGGCATTTTTGATCATCTCTTCCTCATTTTCTTCGCTTATATCCACAACAAGGTTATCGGCTTTTTCGATATCCTCCATGTTATAAACGTACACGACCATTGCCAGTATCTCTTTGTAGTCGTCGAGTCTCTGGTTTATTATCATGTTGACATGCCTGTCATTTATAGGATAGTCGGCGCTTATTCCGAACGCATTCTCCTCTCCGGTCTGGCATATCTGAGAATATGCTCCGGAAGTGAATTCAAAGACATCCGTGATCTTGCGTCCGACATATTTGTCGTTGAAAAGCTGTGACAGCACTTCGGCTCTTTTGTTCTGATACACGATTCGAAGCTGGCTGTCGAGAATGAAGACAACATCGGTCCTTCCTTCGTCAAGCTCCTTTGTAAAATGTCCCGGACGAATGGATATCGAATCATGATACAGAAGCAGATGCCGCATCAGGACGACGGCCACAACGTTAAAGACAATGACTATCGGAATATAGATCATTGAGTACGCGATGATGAACTGCTCCGCGATAAATCCCGCTGCTGAAAACACATACACAAGGAGCAGAAGCATCAGGTCATGCTTCTCACACTTTCTGTACACCGCGGCACCCCTGTAGACGACAAACGTGATCAGCATTATCACGTAGAACATGTAGTATATGAAATACAGGGCCTGATGCCAGGGAGCCTCGGGTCTGAAGTAAACACCGAAAGGACTCTTTTCAAGCACACCGCCCTTCATGATGGAATCGATAAAGAACAGACTGAGTGCGGCATATGTGATTATACTTATGAACATTGACGTGTATTTGCGGTCAACATCGACCATATCCTGCGTCAGCAGCACGATCTCGCCCATTGTAAGGACCTTGAGAAACTTCTCGAGTGCATAAAGGATATAGCAGACCCTGCCGGGAAACGACAGCACCATTCCGACCTGAATGACCGCCGATGCCGTGATCGACAAAGCCAGAAACATGAACCGGAATCTGCTCTTCCCGGAAACCTGATTGGAGGCATATGAAAAATACTGCGATAAAGATATGAGTCCTGCTGTAACGACAAGACACATTGATGCTACGGTCAGCATGTAACCCCTCCGTAAAACTCATCTATAAGACGGATCGATCGCCCTTCGGGATCATCCTTCATATCTATCCAGACAATATCTTTTCTCTTACGAAACCACGTCATCTGCTCTTTCGCAAGATGCCTGATCTCCATAAAGAGTTTATCGTAAAAGCTTTCGCGATCCGGAAACTCTCCGCGAAGATACATGAGAATGTATCTGTACTCGAGTCCAAGCCGATATAGAAAATCATCGGATGCCCCGTTTCGTCTAAGTTCTTCGACTTCTTCGATCATTCCCTCGGAAAGCCTTTTATCAAGCCTTTGTCTGATACGCTCATACAGTTCTTCTCTCGGCCATGTGACACCGATAAGAAGCGTATCGTATCTCGGGCGGTTCACTTTTTGTCCGCTATCTCCCGACAGTGCCCTCTCTGCTGCCCGTTCCAGTCTTCTCTTATTCTGAAGATCCACTCCGTTTAATGCTTCGGGATCGTTTTCTCTGATTATGTCTATAAGTTCGGCATGTGATTTTTGCTCAATGCTCTTGCGCATCTTAAGATCGGGTGATGCTCCTTCAAGATCATAACCGTCCGCAACGGCATTGACATACAAGCCGGTTCCACCGACAAGAAAAGCCTTGCGGCCTTTTGAATGTATCTCATCGATAGCATCATAGGCAAGCTTCTGGAAATGAGACAGGGAGAAAAAATCATTGGGCTTTACCACATCAATAAGGTAATGGCGGACGCCCTTCATCTCTTCTGCCGTGACTTTTCCCGAGCCGAGATCCAATCCCTCATACACCTGCCTCGAATCCGCGGAAACTATATCGGCATCATAATGCCTTGCCAGTTCTATTCCGAGACTGCTCTTGCCCGATGCATTTGTTCCGACTATGCAGACAAGCTTCTCCATATCCTATTTAAGACCGGCAAACAGGTAGACAAGCGGTGAGTTCCAGTAGATCGTTATCTCATTACACGAATAAGTCTGCTCGTTATCAACATAGCAGCGCGCATTCGGAAGTCCCTTTAACACAGCCTGAGCATACGGGTCTTCGAGCTTCGAGTCCGGACCGCCCACAAGCATACCCTTCATGCATTTGCCGATCGCCTGGCTCGGTCTGTGATGCGGATGCTGCGGAGACTGCGTTCCGAATCCCGTAAGGAAACAGTATGAGGTACAGTTTGTTCCGAGAAGATAATCGAGCTGTCTTTGCGCCGCAAGAACATAATCGTCATCTCCGTATATTTTATTCGCCATCAGAAGGGCCATACCGTTATTGGCGATCGTCATGTTCGATCCCCACGGATAGACGTCCGTGATCGTACTTCCGTAACTCTCGCCGTTAAGAGCCGTATCTTTGAGTCCGTCGACGATCTTCCTGAATCTGTCATTTACGTCAATTGAGATATTCATCGGTCTGTCGCTCGTAAGATACGCATAATACGCATATCCGCTCACATCTTCCCAGCCGAATTCATCTATCGTTATCCTGGACAGATCAATATGATCGAGCATCTTCTCGAATCTTGCATCTCCGGTCGTCTTATATCCTTCGCAAACAGCCCACAGGAACTCATCCGTACTGTTTCCGTCTCCGTATTCACCTGTCAGGACATCGGACGGGTTCGTATAATTCCTGTCGTCTTTGTGCGCCTTGTATGCTTCCATCGCGCGATCCGCAGCGCTTTGACATTTTGCGGCAAAGTCTTTGTCAAACGGTTCGTACACTCTCGAAGCCATGTACATAGCCGCGGCAAAATCCGCTGTAGCCGTTTTGGATTCGGGAAGCAGATACAGCTTCTCGGTACATTCATCCGCTTTTACGAATCCGTCAAAGTTAAGTCCTGTAACTTTATGGGATACGCCTCCGTCGGCGCCCTGCATAAGAAGCATCCAGTCAAGCTCGTATTTAACTTCCGAGAGAATATCGGGAAGATCGCTTCCGCTTTCGGGTATGTTAAGACTTCCCTTAAATGCCTCGGGATAATTCTCATATGCGAGCATAAGATCTACAACCGCTTTGGCCGCGGGAACGGTATATCTTCCGTAATCCCCGGCATCATGCCATCCCCCGGGAACCTCAACATAATCCTTGCCGCCGTATATACGCGCCTCATCGGTATGACATGCGGCGTGAGCAAAGTCCCCGGCGAGCTCTTTAGTAAGCTCACATCCGCATCTTTGAAGATAGAACATCCGGAGCGTATCGGTAAGGGCGTCGTCAAACACATCGTTTCCTATCGAAAAATCATACGATTCACCTTCACCCGTAACGCTTATCCTGTATCTTCCGGGAGTCTCAAAGTCTGAAAAATCGGCGTAAACAACCTTATCCCCGCTGGATCCCTTATCGATTCCCGGAGTGATCTTTCCGCTGTATACGCTCTTGCCGCTTTCGGCATCGATAATATCAAATCCCGAAGGCTGATCCCCTGTAAGTCTTATTACCGCACGTTTATCGGAAGCGGGAAGATATCCTATCTGGTTGATGTTGATATCTTTCAGTTCTCCCGTGATCTCAGGCGGCTTGACCTGATCGGAGTTCTCAAGCTCAAGCGATATTTTTTCCAATGTTATTTCGTGTTCTTCCAAACCCTGTTCCTCTCCTTCATCACCTAGATTAAAACACATTCTCGGTGCGGGATCCGAAGCTTCATCCATGGTAAAATCACATGTTATCTCTTTGGCTTCGGGCCCTATCGATACATCCTTCATCAGAATGTAAGGATGATAGTCTCCTCCGTTAACCTGTATCCTCCACTCAACGGTTCTCTCAACGTCGCTCGTCATCGTAACCGAGAAATGATATTGCCCGCCCTGGAGCATATCGAAACCGCCGCAATACAACTGAACGGCATGTCCCACTCTTCCGGGATCAGCAATGTGGACTCTCATTTTACCACCGGATGCCTTGATAGTGGCAACTCCCCCGGACTCCATATAAAGTCCCCATTCGCTGTTGCTGTCGGTAAAATCGGCTCCCGGGATCAGATTGCCGGATTGCTCCACCCCACCTTCATCCGGGTTATCCTCTTTGACGGGGGGCTCTTCCTCCTTTTCCTGCCCACTTGCGGGCGGCGGACTTATCGCAGGTCTGTTGTTGGGGATCACGGCACAGCCCGATATAATTACGGACAGGATCATTACAAATATAAGCGATATAGGTTTTCTTGTATTATGATCTGTCATCAGTCTCTTTTCTGACAAGTGATCTTGCTTCATCAATTGAAATATCGCGGCTTTTCGCCACATTGTACAGATCTTCGTATTCGGCCTTTATCTTCGTTACGCCGTATCCTTCCGATCTTTTTATGCTTACTTTTCCGTACTGCGTATCAACATTTTCGCTTTTGCGATCGAGTACATACCTTGCGAAGGAACTCTCACGTACTCCGATCGTTGTCGTGTGCTTAAACATAAGCCCGACAAACTTCTTCTTCTCATGAGGATGGCACATTACCGTTATAACGGTTCCCGGACGGCCCTTTTTCATCCCCACCGATGTCGTATAAACATCAGATGCACCTTCTTTGAGAAGAATATCCGTTGCATATCCTATATCTTCGCCGGTCATATCGTCAACATTGCATGACAACTCAACGATATCATCCGTCAGATCCTCTGCTTCGCCGAGCATGGCTCTAAGGCAATTTGCGGTTTCGAAATCTTTTGTTCCCATTCCGTAACCTATCGCCTTAACGCTCATTACCGGCATATGTCCGAATTCATCCGCTAAGAATCTTACAAGAGCGGCTCCGGTAGGTGTACACAGTTCCCCTTCCGTATTGCCTTCATACATCGGGATCCCTTTGAGTATATTTGCCGTAGCGGGAGCCGGAACCGGAAGTGTCCCGTGGGCACACTTGACTTTTCCGTATCCTGTACATACCGGCGAGGCTACAACCCTGTCCGGTGATATCATATCAATAAGGATACATACCGAGGTAATATCGCAGATCGCATCAGCCGTTCCGACTTCATGAAAATGTATGTCAGAAACGCTTACTCCGTGTGCAAGACTTTCCGCATCTGCTATCAGAGCGTAGATCTTTTTGACGTTTGACGAAACCGGATCGCTCAGAGGAAGATCATCGATTATGTGTTCTATATCCGACATACCGCTGTGATGATGCTCATGATGGTGTTCGTGATGATGATCATGATGATCTTCATGATGATGGTCATGTTCGCCTTCGGCAACACCGTCAACACGTACGTCCATATGTGTTCCGGTTATGCCGCATTTAATGCTCTTTTGCGGCGTGATCTTTACACCCTTAAGACCAAGCGAGTTTATTTTATCAACAAACGAGATCCTGTCCTTCTCATCAAGAAGCTCATAAAGCGCTGCCGTGATCATATCCCCGGCAGCTCCCATACCAAGATCAAGATAAAGAGTTTTCATAAATCATTCCTTCCGCTCAACGGAGACGTGATTGATCATATCGGCCATATAACCGGCGCCGAAACCGTTATCGATATTTACTACCGCCACTCCGCTCGCGCATGAATTAAGCATCGACAGCAGAGCCGAGAGTCCTTCAAACGAAGCTCCGTAACCGACACTCGTAGGCACAGCAATGACCGGGCAATCCGCAAGACCGCCTATGACGCTTGCGAGTGCTCCTTCCATTCCCGCTATCGCTATTATGACCGTTGCTGTCATTATATCATCAAGGCGTGACAAAAGTCTATGCAGACCCGCAACTCCGACATCATATATTCTCGTGACCTCATTTCCGAGAAACTCTGCGGTAACCGCAGCCTCTTCGGCAACGGGGATATCACTCGTACCGGCCGTTGCCACGACAATCTTTCCGATACCGCCGGATTTGGCGCCGGTTCCGACCGTAGCGATACGGGCTTCTTTATGATAACTTATGTTATTTATGTCGCTGAGTCTGTCAAAAACGTCTTCTGATATCCTTGTAACAAGGATGCTGTCCTGACCTTTTTCAAGCATGACCTCAATAATCTTCCGGATCTGATCCGGAGTCTTGCCTGCCCCGTATATGACCTCCGCCGTACCCTGCCTTAGCTTTCTGTGAAGGTCCACTTTTGCAAAATCAATATCCTCGAACGGTGCCTCTTTAAGCTTCAGTACGGCTTCCTCTACGGAAACCGTTCCGTTTTTGACTCCTTCAAGTATCGTTCTTATCTCATCTTTCATCCGATGTACCCGAATCTTCAAATGATATCTTTAACATAAATAAAGGCGGCAGCCATAAGCTTTACCGCCTTTTTGCTTCAGTTGTTACCCTTTAGTAGCGAGGTTCTCACAACCCCTTTCGGATCTTTTACTATCAGTATAATGAGCCAGATGATCAGTCCGAGCGCCACAACAGATAACCCGAGGTAAAAATCATTCAGCATATCCGCAGGCTCCTGGGCAAAGAACTCAGCCCCTATCTCGGAATATTCCACTATCGCATCCACAAGCCACATTATGGAAGCTCCCCAGAACATAAGGCAGAGCGTTCCGAGCTGCATCGATCGATCAGGTGCTTTGCGATACCAGATCACGGTACATATAATAGCGGCAAAAACAGTTGTAAGCAATGTCATGTCACGCCTCCTCCTTTACCGTATCCGTATCTTTGCTGTCCCTGTTCTCGATAACTTTTGAAGCTACAAGCATACCGCCCCATATAAGTGTCACGAGAATTGCCATACCGACTCCGGCCGTGCCCATTTCGGCAAGCATCTCCGATGTTTCTCCGTTCTGTACTGCTGTAAGGAACGGAAATGTCGGTATAACCTCACCGTGCCACAGATGTTCGAATGCAAGAAGAGCGCTGCCTCCCCAGAGCATTTTGTTAAGCCATCCGAGCTTCTCCGAAAACTTAACCCTGGGAACTTCGGTCTCAACTCTTTCCGTTTCGTTCTTCTGTTCTTTGGATCTGATGATCTTCTCGGCTACGGTAGTTACGACAGCCTCGGTTGTCGGTACAAGAAAACAAGCCATAATATGCCTCCCTTAATCGTTTACTGTTATGATTCTACTATCTGTCAGCCTATGAGTTCAAGAAGTTTTTCTCTTGTCTGCACTCCGAGAGCTGAACCTGTTTCGGCTCCGTTTTTGAACACCTTTATCGTAGGTATGCTCATGATGTTGAATCTTGCGGCCAATTCCTCCTCGTCATCGACATTAACCTTGCCGACAACGTATGTTCCTTCAAATTCTTCGGCAAACTTCTCGATGACCGGTCCCATCATCCTGCAGGGTCCGCACCACGGTGCCCAGAAATCGACGATTGCCGGCTTATCTGCCTGAAGTATTTCTTTTTCGAAATTATCATTTGTAATAACAAGTTCAGACATGTTTTTTCCTCCTTATTCCATATACTCATTTCATTGTTATCAATTCGTACTGTCTTGTTCCTATTCCCATCTTCTCCGCGTGTTCAAGGCATTCTTTCCACGATGTGTTATGGTTGCTGTTCTTGAACACATCTCCGTGATCATGGAACCCGGGAGAAGCCATATTGTCACCGAGCTGACTGTTTCTTATGGGTTCCGCCTTCTGACAAAGATCAACACAGGCCATATCAAGAGCCACCGGATCGAATGATGCGAGCATTCCGATATCGGGAAGGATCGGGGCGTCATTCTCTCCGTGACAGTCACAGTTCGGTGAAACATCGGTTATAAGGCTGATATGAAAATGCGGCCTGTTGTTAACTACCGCCAATGTATATTCCGCCATACGGCGTCCGAGCATCTCTGCCGCATCCCAGTTATCGTTCTCAATTGCATCAAAAGCACACGCTCCGATACATCTTCCGCATCCTTTGCACTTCTCGGGATCGATCCATGCCTTGCCATCTTTATACACGAACGCATCCGATCCGCACTCCATGGCGCATCTCTTGCAGCCTCTGCACTTCTCGGTGATCACATGAGGATGTCCGCTGTTATGCTGGTGCATCTTACCGGCACGGCTTCCGCAGCCCATTCCGATGTTCTTGATAGCACCGCCAAATCCGGCCTGCTCATGACCCTTGAAGTGATTCAATGATATTATTATATCCGCATCCATTACGGCCCTGCCGATATAAGCTTCCTTACAGTACTCTCCGTTCGGTATCGGAACGACAACATCATCTGTACCGCGAAGCCCGTCACCGATCAGTATCTGGCATCCCGTTGTCACCGTATTGAATCCGTTTATGTTCGCACAGTCAAGATGCTCCAGAGCATTCTTGCGGCTGCCGGGATACAGCGTATTGCAGTCTGTCAGAAAAGGCATTCCTCCGTTCTCTTTGATCACATCCGCAACGGCTTTGGCATAGTTCGGACGAAGGTATGCAAGATTGCCGAGTTCACCGAAATGCATCTTGATCGCAACAAACTTTCCGTCCATGTCGATCGATCCGATACCGGCCATCCTGATAAGTTTCTGAAGCTTCTTGGTCAGACTGACTTCGAGTACCGTACGAAAATCCGTGAAATATACTTTTGATCTTTCCATAAGAACCCTTTCAAATAAAAAAGCGGAACAGAACACACTATAATGTGATTTTATTCTGATTCCGCATGATTAACAAGTCATTTTTTTACCGTCCGATTATCATTTTCCGTCGTCGGTAAGCAGCATCCTGTCGTTATCAAGGGCGCGTCCGCTTCTGGCCCTGAACTTTTCGAGAAGGTCCTCGACGTTCATCCCCGCCCTCTCTTGCCTGTCCATATCGAATATGATGTTTCCTTCACCCATCATAAGTGTCCTGTTTCCCTGGGTGAGAGCCGACTGCATGTTATGAGTGATGACAAGGCATGTCAGATGATTTTCGCTTGCGATACGCTCTGTAAGTTGCATTACCTTTGCGCTCGCTTCCGGATCGAGTGCCGCCGTGTGCTCATCGAGAAGGAGCAGTTTCGGGGGATTGATCGTTGCCATCATAAGCGTAAGCGCCTGTCTCTGGCCTCCCGAAAGAAGTCCCACGGGGCTGTCCATGCGGTCTTCAAGTCCCATGTCAAGAAGAGCTACTTTCTCCCGAAGCGCCTTCCTGTCCTTTTTCGAAATCCGCGAAAGCCAACCTCCGCTTCCCGCCGCCAGAGCAAGGTTTTCCTCTATGCTCATATCGGGAGCGGTGCCCTTTAACGGGTCCTGAAACAGCCGTCCGATGGATCTGGCCCGGATATGTTCGGGCGTAAGCGTTATATCTTTCCCGTCAAGGATTATGCTTCCCGAGTCGGTCAGAAATGTCCCCGCTATCGCATTGAAAAGCGTTGATTTTCCTGCACCGTTGGCTCCTATTATCGAAATGAAATCGCCGTCGTTTACCGTAAGTGACAAGCCGCAGAGTGCCTTTTTCTCGTTTACGGTCCCGGGATTGAATGTTTTGTGGATGTTATCTATCTTCAGCATTTCTTCTTCTCCAATCTCCGGGCAAGTTCGGGATATCTGCTCTTAAGATAAGGCCCCGATATCGCAAGAATGACGATAACGGATGATACAAGTTTTAACATATATGCCGGCATGTTGAACCGGAGTGCGATTGTATAAACAAGTCGGAATACAAAAGCTCCGACAACCGTTCCCGCTATCTTAAAGCCCATTCTCCTGCTCCTTATGAACGTCTGTCCGATAAGAAGGGATGCCAGAGCGATCGTGACCATTCCCGATCCGATGTCTATATTGACCGATTTTTGCGACTGTGCAAGAAGGCATCCCGAAAGAGCCGTAAATGAGTTGGATACACAAAGTCCTATGATCGTTGTCATGACCGGATTGATCGATGATGAACGAACCATATCGGGATTGTTTCCCGTTGCCCTTATCGCAAGGCCTATCCTTGTCTTTAAGAAAAGATACAGAAATGCCGCAACCGCAATGACTGCGGTTGTGGCAATTATGAGTTTGTTGATCTCAAGCGGACAGATTCTGTCAATCACAGACTGCATTTTTGTAAACACCGTTTCGGTCTTGTTCATGTTAAGAAGCGAACTTCCTCCCATGATGCCGATATTGACCGAATAAAGCGCGGTATTCATTATTATCCCGGCAAGAAGGCTGTCAACGCCCATCTTCGTCTGAAGAAAAGCCGTGATGAATCCGGATATCACTCCCGCAAACATCGCCGCAAAGATCGACATATACGGGTGTCCGGAAAGAGCTACTACGGCCCCTACCGTGGCGCCGAGGGTAAAGCACCCGTCGGTCGAAAGATCACACACGTTGAGCATCGAATAGCTCAAAAACAGTGCGAGTACGGTAAGTGAACTGATCAGTCCGAGTTCTAAAGCAGTCTGTAATAAAGGTATCATTGTTCAAAACTCTCCGCTGTTGTTATCTCCTGGATTCTCAGGCAGTAAGGCTCAAACACCTTGTTAAGTTCATCATAGTTAAGACCGAGTTCTTTGCAGATGTCTGTGTTGATCGTTGCAGTTCCGTTGTCAAAAGTCATAACGGGTGTCTTGGCGGGATCGTTTCCGTCAACGAGGATGCCTTTTACCATGTTTGCCGTCTCAACACCGAGGTTTGCATAGTCAACACCGTATCCGAGGAATGCTCCGTTGAGTGCGAACGAATCCGCTCCCGTATAATGAGGAATACCTGCCTTTGAAAGGATCTCGTATATTGACAGTTCAGCCGTCATAACGGTATTGTCGGTAGGTGTGAATATCGCATCCACTCCGTCGGCAACCATAGCCTGTGCCGCAAGAACGATCTCATCAACATTTGTTCCCGTATGCTCAACGTACTCAACACCCTTGTCGTCAAGATACTTCTTTGCCGCTTCAATAGGCGCCGCGCTTGCGTCCTGGCCTATATCGTAGAGAAGACCGATCTTCTTCGCATCCGGATTGTTGGCAAATATAAGGTTCATTATCGCGTTTGTGTCAAGGTAATCACTTGTTCCTGTGATATTTCCGCCCGGTGCATCGTTTGATGCAACAAGTCCTGCCCCTTCGGGATCCGATACCGCCGCAAACACAACCGGAATATTCTTTCCTTCCGTAAGGCTCTGCATCGTCATTGCAACGGGGGTAGCGACACCGATCATAAGATCCACATCGTCGGCGATAAAGTTGGCAACGATCTGGTTAAGGACGTTGGGGTCCGCGTTACAGTTGTCGTATTCGATCTCAAACTTAACATTGCTCTCTTTTCCGATCGTCTCAAGCTGTGCCTTGATATTGTCGACTATCTGATTGAGCGATGCATCGTCAACATAGTTGCATATACCAACCTTGAATGTCTGGACTGCATCTCCCGCTGCATCTGCCGCTTCCGCGACATCAACCGATACCTTGGCATTATCGGGTAATGCTCCGGCGCATCCCGCAAGTCCTGTTGCGATCGCCGCTGTCATAATTAATGCTGCTGCTTTCTTCATCATCTTTTTCATTGTCTTTGTCTCCTTTTCTTTTGTTAAAAAGTTTTGTTGGCTAAGACATGGTTGGGATTCTGCTTCATGGCAATAAAAAAATCCTGTCCCACATCACTTAAGTGCTGGGACAGGATGAAATATCCTGCGGTGCCACCCGGCTTGATGCTTTCGCATCCACTCAACGCATACCAACATATGCTGACTTTGTTTACGAAGTGTCTGCTCCGTCTCCCATACTCACCTTACGGCTTTCCGTTCGCCCTCGAAAGTCCATTCGGACCTGTATTCTTTATCGCAATCCCACCGCCTGCGACTCTCTTTAAAGAAGTGACAGTACCTACTACTCTTTTTCATCGGTTTTGTTAACTTATATCACAGGGCCCGATTAATTGTCAACAAAAAATTTTAATTCGGATCAAATTCCAGTATATCGCCCTCATTCCCGCGACCTTCCGGAAGCGGAAGAACATCCGCGATAACTTCCGCTGTTTCTTCATATGCGGCGATCATATCGTCATGATCCTTTTCGATCGTAAATGCATCACCCGATTTGGCTGCGGCTTCAAGTCTTGCAGCCGTCTCTGACAGCTGTGAAGCCCCGAGCATTTTTGATGAACTCTTAAGCGCATGAACGAATATCGAATATTCCTTCCAGTCTTTTCGCTCAAAACCACTCTTCATACTTTCCGCTTTTTCCGGGTGACTTGTCACGAATTCAACAAGAAGTTCCCTGTAGAGTTTCTCATCGTTATCGCAATACTTCAGCCCTGCCGCCGGATCCATTCCCGCTCTTTTAAGGCCTTCGAGTTTTTCTATGGCACGGGATATCTCTTCACCCTCATTAACATATCCCTTCTTCACCCGTTCGATCTTATCTTCCGGAATATACTTTGCAAGCATCGTCTCCAACGAGTGACTGTCTATAGGTTTTGTAATATAATCCGAGAATCCTTCGGCAAGATACCTTTCCCTTGCACCCACGACAGCATCGGCGGTCAGACAGATCACCGGAACGTCCGCGCTTGCTCCACCTGTTGTGGCACGTATGGTGTGAAGTGTTTCGGTACCGTCCATTCCGGGCATACGCTGATCCATAAGTATCACATCATACCTGTTTTCCTTTGCAAGTTCTACCGCTTCGGCGCCGCTGTTGACCGATTCAAACCGGATCATCGTATCCTTCAGCAGGTTTACAACAACATCGATATTGATCTGTGTATCATCAACGATAAGCACCTTCGCATCCGGGGCCCGGAAAGACTCGCGATAATTTCCGGCGCTGGAAGCTTTTTTCTCCTTCCGTTCACGGAAATCACCTATCGGTACATCCGCAAAGATCTTTTGAGGAATTGTGACGGTAAATACCGATCCCTTGCCGTATTCGCTCTCAAACTCTATCTTTCCGTCCATCATCTCAAGAAGACGCTGCGTGATAACAAGACCGAGGCCTGTTCCCTCAACGGTACTGTTTCTTTCCATCTCAAGGCGTTGGAACTTCATGAAAAGTTTGTCGGCGTCTTCCTTCCTGATTCCGATACCGGTATCTTTAACCGCAAACTTCAGCACGACCTTTCCGTCTTCCGTCCTTTGTCCGGAAAGAACCACATTTACCGATCCGCGTTCGGTATACTTTATGGCATTATTTATAATATTGGTGAATATCTGTCTTACGCGAAGTTCATCCCCGTAAAGCTCATCGGGAAGCGACCGGTCTGCGTCCATAGAAAATTCCAGACACTTGGCGGAGGCACGAAGCTGTGCCATGTCGTTTAACGCACTGAGCATCTGGCCCAGACGGTAACGCGATTCCACAAGATCCATCCGTCCGGCTTCGATCTTTGAAAAATCAAGTATATCATTAACTATCGCAAGAAGATTATGCCCGGCGTTCTCAACCTCGCCCGCATACTCCACTATATTACTTACCGATTCGTCTTCCGGATCGGTTTGGCCGTTCTCCTGCATTTTCCGTCCTTCACGAAGGATCATCTCATTCATCCCGAGAACGGCATTTATCGGTGTCCTTATCTCATGGGATATGTTTGCGAGAAAATCACTTTTCGCGTGATTGGCGCTTTCCGCACGGACTTTTTCTTCAAGAAGTTCACCCTGATAACGCACAAACGGTCTGACGATACTTACCGAAAGAAGTGCAGCAACGAGAAGTGAGATCAAAAGAATGACCACATAGCTTATGACAGTCGATTTCATCTGGGAATACAGCTGATTCTCGAACCATTCTGCGGAAAAATCAACCACTATGATTCCGGCAACGTTTCCTGACGAATCAAACACCGGACTGTATGCACTGTAGAACTCTCCCCACTTGTCGGAATACGGAACCTCGTCAACAGCGGCGACTCCTTTCCCGGCGCTTGAAAGAGCCCTTGTATACTCTACGCTGTCCCCGTATGCAGCCGGGCTGACCTGATCGAGATCCATCGTGAAGATGAAGTTATCCTCCGTCTCCTCTTTGATGCTGTATATATACTCCAGTTCGACATTGTCCCTGAAAACGGCGAGTTTATTGTAAAGGGCATTGTAATCGTCGTTTCCGACGTCCTCTTTTTTAAGAGTCTTAAGGTAATCGCCGTCAATCGAGCCCGCCGCGCAATTCGCTATATCAAGCATTCTCTGCTGTATGGCTTTTCTTATTCCGTCCCTTGCTCTGTAAACGGATACCGCGCAGAAAAGGATACTTGAAACAAGCAAGATCGCCTCCACCATGAAAAAGATCTTGGTGGATAGGCTGCTTCCGGTTTTTCTGTCTCTTTTAAACGGAGTCAACTGTCGCTCTCCCCTTTTTTCTGATAAACTGCATAACCACGCCCGCAGCGATGAGTGCAAGTCCGAGGCCGTCCGTCAGGGTGCCCGGGAATATCAGCATAATACCACCCGCGGTAAATAGTAAACGTTCAATGATCAGCATATCGGTAAGAAGGAATCCCTCCAATGCCGATGCAACGCCGACGATCCCCAAAAGGGCCGTGATATATATCATTATCACGCCTGAAAACTCCGTATCGATCAGAAGCATCTCGGGATTAAAGCAGAATATGTACGGGATCAAAAATGCGCCTACGGCCATTTTTGTTGCCGCAACAGCCGTCCTCATCGGATTGGATTTGGCTATAGCACTTCCCGCATAGGCTGCCAGTGCAACCGGAGGTGTGATATCCGCAACAATTCCGAAATAGAACACGAAGAAATGTGCCGCAAGGATCGGAACTCCCATACGCGTGAGTATCGGAGCGCATGTTGCCGCCATGATACAGTATGTTGCCGTTGTGGGAACACCCATTCCAAGCACTATACAACAGAGCATGGTCAGAAACAATGCTATGAAGAGCTTGTTTCCGGCTACCGCTACGATCGCGTTGATCATCTCGTTTGCAAGACCTGTCATAGTGATAGTTCCCGAAATGATACCCGCAACGCCGCAGGCAGCACCTACCGTTATCGTACCCCTTCCTCCGGCCTCAAGAGACTCGAAGAATTTCTTCAGCGTGAAACGGTTTCCGCTTACGAATCCGTCCACGATACCTACGGCAATGGCAACCACTATTGAATAAGCGGCAGCTCTCTGCATCGTCATCATGTTTTTTGAAACCCAGACAACGAGTAGCACAAGAGGTGCCAACAGATATATCTTCTTTAAAAGCTTTGAAAACTTCGGAAGTTTCTCTGCCGGAATTCCGGTCAGTCCGTGCTTTTTCGCCTCAAGATGAACCGCGATAAATATGCCGGTAAAATACAGAACGGCCGGGAAGACGGCTCTCTTGAGTATATCCGAATACGGAACTCCGATTATGTCGGCCATAAGGAATGCGGCGGCTCCCATTATGGGAGGCATGATCTGTCCTCCCGTGGACGCCGCGGCCTCAACCGCTCCGGAAAACTCCGATCTGTATCCCGTATCTTTCATCATCGGTATCGTAACAGATCCGGTGGTAACCGTATTACCTACCGAAGAACCGCTTACCATTCCGCACAGTGCCGAAGAAATAACGGCCACCTTTGCCGGGCCGCCGGCAAATCTTCCGGCTATACAGTTTGCCAGATTGATGAATAGCTCCGATATACCGGTGCGTTCCAAAAAAGCGCCGAATATGATAAATACGACTATGTACTTTGAACATACATTGATCGGCGTCGACAAAATACCTGTCTTGGCGTAAAACAGGTTACGCACGAGGTATTTTAGTCTTCCGACAACAGACGGATTCGTCAGTCCGTAAACAAGCGCATAAAGAATGAAGAACAGGGCAACTATCAGGATCGGCCATCCCACGCTTCTTCTCGTTACCTCAAGAAGCGCCACTATACCTATAACGGCTATGATTATCTGATACGGCTGAAACCTCGTTCCCTGTTGAATGATCTGCTCGGCGCTGAAAGTATAGTACAAAAACGCTCCCGCTCCGAATATCATACCAAGCACATCATACCAGGGGATGTGATTTTCTCTGTTATTGTTCTTGTCGGCAGGATAATACAAAAAACCGAGGAGCACGATCAGGCCCATAAAGGATGTCAGCCTTATCTCCTCCAGAAATGTCGCGAACAGTGTTACCCATATACAGAACAACGAGAAACCGATCAGCACGGTCTTTACTATAATGGCCGGTTTTCCGGTCCATACGCGGATGTTGGATTCCCTGTCATACTTCTTCATGACCTCATCAAGGTCTTCATTTTCCAACTCGTATTCTTTCTTGTCATCAACTTGATTACTCATTATCATTCCTCACTGTTTCCCAGACATGTTATTCCAGTGTTTCCACCATAACTCCGTGCTCCCCGTAATAACGTGCGGCACCTTCGTGGAAAGGCACGGTTATACCCGATGTCGCGTTTTCCACCGACAGTTCTTCGCCTTTTGCATTCTCTATTGCGATATCGGCGGTATGGTCAAAGATCGATGCGGTAAGATCATACACACAGTCATCGTCAAGATCGGCATCAACGATCAGTGTGGCCTTGATCGTTATTGTCTCTACAGGCTCGCTCTGTCCCGGATAGGTATCTTCCGGTATAACCATCGGTGCGTAATAAGGACAGATACCCATAATATCCTCTCTGAGCTTTCCTTCTATAGGTATCAGGTATACTCCGTTTGTTGTGGCCAGTTCCGTGATCGCGGATGTCGGTGCACCGGCGACGATGAACGCCGCATCAATCTGTCCGTCCTTAAGTGCCTCTTTACTGTCATCAAAGCTCTGGTACTGAGGCTTGATATCATCAACCGTCAGTCCGGCTCCTTCCAATACATCCATGGCGTTAAAGTACACTCCGGATCCGGGTGCTCCGATCGAAACGCTCTTTCCTCTAAGGTCATCAACGGTCTTGATATCTTCCTGCATCGTGATCAGCTGAACCGTCTCGGCATACAGCGCGCCAAGCACGCGAAAATCCCTGCACGGGCCGTCAGTCTCGAAAGATCTGCTTCCCTCCCATGCGTAGTTCATTACATCCGACTGAGTGAAACCTATCTGATAATCACCGTCGCCGATGCTCTGGATATTGGCTTTTGATGCGGCCGTGGAAACCGCGGTAACGCTGTATTCGGTATATTCTTTCATATACTGGGCAAGAACACCTCCGAATGCATAATAAGTTCCGGATGTTCCTCCCGTCCCCATCATCATCCTCTGTCCGGAGCATCCGGAGAGGATAAGCATTGATGCGGCTGCAAGCACACAGCATGCTTTTTGCCGTATTCTCTTATTCATAACAGTCTCCCTTCCGTCAATTGTCCTTTTCACTCTTCTTCAGCAAATCAAGGATTATATCCGCACAATCGGAAATATCGATCCTGCTCACGTCAAAACTGAAAGTGTAGTTTGCCGCATCGAATATTTCCCTTCCGGTATATTGCTTGTAAAAAGTTTTACGCTGTTTGTCACGTTCCTCTACGAACTTTTCGGAAAGCTCCCCTGTTTCGCCCTCCCGCTGTTTAAGACGCTCCATTCTGTTTTCTATAGGAGCGTGCAGGAATACGCTTACCGTATCTATTCCGGCCTGTCCGAGTATATAATCCGCACAGCGCCCGACCATAATGCACGGTTTATCGGCCAATTCCAATATCACCTTTTTCTCGGCCGAAAAGATCGCATCGTGGGAACTGCTGTAGGAAACGGTACTGTTCAAAATGTTGTTAAGCACCTTTGAAGGTCTGCTCATCTCCTCACCTTCACGCTCGACGTCCTCAACATCATATCCGCTCTCTTCCACGGTCTTTGAGACAAACTCCCTGTCATAATACGGTATCCCGAGCTTATCCGAGAGAATTTCCGCAAGACTTCTTCCGCCCGCACCGTATTCTCTGTTGATCGTAATAACCGGTAATCTGTTTTCCTTCATAAGTTTCTCCTTTTCTCCCCGATTATTCATTTTACCGAGTTCGGGATGTTGTTTCAACAAAATATCACGATTCCGTGTTACAATTATGAGCATGGAAACGAAACGACGTTTAAAAATCATCGCCGCAGTGCTGATGATCATATGCATCGCCGTAACTGCCGGAATAATTATCTTCCGCCCGTCGACAAACGCTTTGGATCCTACGGGCAGGACGCTTGTCATAACGGATCTGAATGTGGGAAAAGCCGATGCCGCGGTAGTGTGTTACGGGGAAATAACCGGATTGATAGATACCGGTAAAGAAGATGCTTATGAGCGGATAGACGGGTGGCTTAAAAGCCATGACATAACAGAAATAGACTACATGATCCTCTCCCACTTCGATAAGGATCATATAGGAAGCGCTGTAGAGATACTGCAAAACTATCCCGTAAAGACTGTTTATTATCCTGACTACGTAAGTTCCAAAAAAGGTTATGAGACCCTGATGGAAGAACTTTCGAACGACAAGGAAGACCTTACTGCAGTAGCTGTGGATTCAGAAATGACGATACAATATGATGATCTTACGATAGAACTGCTTCCGGCCGAAAATGCCTCAAGCCTTCTTGCCGGTGATAAGCCGGACAATAATATGTCCCTTATGTGTCGTTATGATCTGGGAAACAAAAAAATGCTCTTTACCGGAGATATTGAAAATGCCCGGATGGAGCAACTCGTAAACGGATCAGACGATCTATCCGCCGACTGGATCAAACTGCCTCATCACGGCGGTTATGAAAAGAACGAGAAGGAGTTCCTCGAGCGGGTGGCCCCGTCATTGGGAGTCATCAGTACAAATGAAGAACGTGAACCGGAAGAACGTCTTATCAATTATCTTGACAAGAAAAAGATCAAATACTTTGTTACCATGAACGGAGACGTCACGACCGTATGCGACGGATACTCCGTTAACATGGAGCAGAACTAATACTTCGTTGAATCCATTGACTTGTATTCATCAAACAGTTCAAGACAGGCTTCCCTGTCCGTTTCTTCAAGATAATCGGCAAATGATTCACGTCCGCCGCCGAACATTTCATCAAACTTCTTATCCCTGAATCCGATATCCTCGTTATCGCTTATACTGCATCCGTAATAAACTTTATCGATATTAGCCCACATACAAGCCGCAAGACACATCGGACACGGTTCTCCTGTAGTATACAGTTCGCTTCCGGAAAGATCGAATGTCCTGAGATCATTTTCGGCTCTCCTGATGGCGATAATCTCCCCATGTGCGGTGGAATCGTAATCACACAGCACTCTGTTATGCCCTTTTCCGATAACTCTTCCGTCCTTGACTATCACGCATCCGAACGGACCCCCGTGGCCGCCGCGAATACCTTCACGTGCCTCATCAATGGCCAGTTGCATGTATTTGTTTCCGGCTTTTTTATTCATGGCATTCCTTTCACAGTAAGAACCCCGCAAGTGCGCTATGACTTGCGGGATGCTTAATTAAGGGAGGTTTACAAAATGAAAAAGAGTGTTGGCTTATTTTCTTATCTTTGATAGATATATCGTCACATATCTCTCGTTTCGTAACCCCTTTTTGAAAATCTTTTTTATTTTACTGAACGGTCCTTATCTTCTCGGGAGGAATATAGTAAAACAGCATATCCTCCAGTTCCTTCAGTTTGATCGGTTTGGACAGATAGTCATTATAACCCGCCACAAGATACTCATCTCTCGCGCCCGAAAGAACATTTGCCGTAAGGGATATGACAGGTGCCCCGGCTGATCTGTTGTCGTCAAGTTCCTTCATTTTCTTAAGTGTTGCGGGCCCATCCATCTCCGGCATCAAATGATCAAGGAATATGACATCATATTCATTCTTCTTAACAAGCTCCAGCGCTTCCTCACCCGATGTGGACGTATCCGTTTTGATCTTTGTCTTCTTGAGAAGGTTCTTCATCACAGTGAGATTTACCGGAGAATCGTCTACAACAAGAATATGTGCATCCTCGGCGATAAAGTCGATACGCTGTTTTCTTCCGGCGGGTTTCTTAAACCAACTGCTCTGATCTCCGACCGGTTCGTCATTAACGATACCCTGTATTAACTCGAATCCGAATTCGGATCCTTCACCGTAAGTGCTTTTAACCGAAAGCTTACTTTCCATCAGTTCGAGAAGTTCCGTCGTGATCGAAATACCCAGTCCCGTTCCTTCAATGGAAATATTACGTTTCTCATCAACGCGCTCATATTCCTCAAACAGTCTGTTCATATCTTCGGGTTTGATACCTATGCCCGTATCTTTTACCGAAACCGCAAGTCTGATCGATCTGTCGGGAATATCTTCAGCGCCTATTGCCCTGATACTCAGCGTCACGCAGCCCGTCTCCGTATATTTGACTGCATTTGTCAGCAGATTTGTGATGACCTGTCTGATACGTGTTACATCGCCGAGCAGAACGGACGGGATCGACGGATCGATATCGAGCTTAACTTTCAGTCCCTTGTCTTCGGCACGGAGTCTGACTACGTTATACAGATCGTTGATAAGCGAAGTCAGTCCGTATTCCACCGGAATTATGTTCATCTTTCCCGCTTCGATCTTCGAGAAATCAAGTATATCATTGACTATCCCGAGAAGATTGTTCCCGGCGGAACGAATACTTGCGGCATAATCGAGAGTATCCTCTTCCTTACTCTCCTGAAGTATCATCTCATCCATTCCGAGTATTGCATTAATCGGTGTCCGTATCTCATGAGACATATGCGACAGGAATGCCGACTTGGCCTTGTTGGCTTCTCTTGCCTCAACGGCCATATCAATAAGCTCATTTGTTATCTTGGAAAGGAATGTTGACATTCTGTCGGAAAGCGACAAAGTACGTCCGTGACGCAGGCTCTCCAAAGAAGGATGCTCAAACTCTCCGGCACTCTTTGCCGCATCACCTTCCTTAAGGCCAATGGCCAGATGCGCACTGTTAAGTATTCCGCCTTTTCCGTTATGATAAAAAAGCTCACACGCACCATGCATCAAAGCATGATCCGGAGCGATCGGGGAGAATTCATCCCATTCGATATGTGCATCTTCTTTAAGGAAATTGATACGGTTTCCGCAAAGCGTCAGGAACAACGCTTCGGGTGCAAACTGCTCCATTTTCTCCAGTGATCTGCGACTCGCATCCAGTACTTCGTCGTGAGAAGCGAAAGTGAAACGGATCCGCTCACCTTCCTTTACGGTCATCATGAAATAGAGCTCACCGTCTTTTCCGCAATCTATCGGGATCATACAGATATTGATCCCGTCCCGTTCAACGACGAACGGAAATTCGCATATGTTACCGATAAAGTACGCATCGGGGTATACACCGAGGTACTCTCTGTATATATCCACCGCCGGAAGATCGTTGATCTTTGTGATCACCGTCTCACCCTTTGACGGCTTATCTCCCAGTTTGGCGGAAAAACTTCGGCCGATCGGATTCCAGCCCAGTGCGTATTCAGCCAGAACCTTCAATCCGCTTCCGTAAAATACAACTGCCACGAACCCGTCACTTAGAATATCGTCTCCGATTATCAGTTCGTTGCTGACCGGATCGGAATCATACTTTTCGATTTCAACGGTGTTCTCACCTTCTTCAACGGAAATCTTCTGCGGAAGATTACGGATCGTGGATGTTCCGAACAATACCGCGTCCTCATGTCCCTCCATCGCCTTTTCCATAAAAGCGGTCGTGTTAAGGGCCATATTACTTCCGAACAGCTCCACAGCCTTTATTTCGCCGTACTCGTCCAGGCGTCTCTTAAGGCTTTGTGCTGCTTTTGTCTCTTCTCCCGGAACACACGGGATACTTACCACATCAATATCGGCTTCATCCGTAAGTATCAGATTAAGGAGTATACCGCTGCCCTCGGGCATCAACTCGGCTATAAGAGTTAATGAGATCCCGGCAATCTGAAGCTCGGGATGATCGAGTTCTTTGATCTTCCCGACAAGCGACTCCGTTTCGGCTTTGGATAAGCCCCTCTCATAAATAGTGATAAGGGCACACTTATGCTTCGTTTCCGAAATGATCCCGTCAATTGTCAGGATCGCTTCTTCCGCGGACTGTATATCGTTGCATAGGATTTTCTTTTGAATCATACGGCCATTTTACCTATTATTCGACATAAACACAATAACAAGAATGATTTTTGCAATCATTTCGAAAGTACTGCGATCTCGTCATCCGACAGTTCCCGATACATCCCCTCGACAAGATCCGGATCAAGATTCAGATTTCCGACTGACAAACGCTTTAAGTAGGTAACTTTTTTTCCGCGGCTCGCGATCATATTCTTTACCTGATGGTATTTACCCTCGCTTATCGTTACGACCGCCTCGGTATTGTCACTTTCACATATTTCAAGGGTAGCACTCCTGTACTTCGTTCCGTCGTTAAGAACAATGCCTTCCGAAAATGCATCCGAATCGTAATCCGAAAGCGGCAGATCCGTACGGATAAAATATCTCTTATCAACGTGATTTTTCGGAGACATGAGACGGTGTGCCATCCCTCCGTCATCTGTTACTATAAGGAGTCCGACACTGTCTTTATCAAGCCTTCCGACAGGAAACAGACCCTTTCTGAGGCTTTCCGGAAAAAGATCAAGGATCGTTCTATCCGCGGCATCTTCCGTTGCGCTTATATACCCCGCGGGTTTATTGAGCATGTAATAAACATGTTCCCTGTATGTGACCGTCTGACCGTTTACCGACACTTCATCATCCGTTTGAACAGAAAACGAGGGGTCCTTGCACAGTGCTTTATTTACACAGACAAGGCCCTTTCGTATATAGTTTTTTACTTCGCTGCGGCTCCCTATCCTTGAAGCCGCAAGATACCTGTCAAGTCTCATCGGCAGCAGGGATCAGTTCCGTATCCATATGGATATCTATCTGATTGAACGGAATGTTGATATCATTCTCCATAAATATGCGCATTATCTCATCATGCATAAAACGCTGAACATTGAACCTCTCATCTTCTTCACACATAAACCGCACCCTGAGTTCAACCGAACTGTCCGCGAAATTTTCGATTCCCTGGCATACGGGAATACTCTTCAGGAAACGATTTTCTTCGTATATTTTCAGGAACTCTTCATTCAGTATCTTTCGGATTCTCGGATAATCCTCGTTATACGGAACCGGAATGTCATAATTGACAACCGAATACTTCATCGACATATTGGCAAATGCCTTAAGCTCGTTATTGCATATAATACGGATATTCTGGTTACCGTCCTCGTATTTGGTAGTGCGAAGTCCAATTTCGATAACCTTTCCCCTCACATCATTGATCAATACATAATCTCCGACATGAAGCGATCCCTCCATGATTATGAATATCCCCGCAAGCAGGTCTCCAACCAGGCTTTGCGCCCCGAGGCCGACAACAACGGACATTATGCCGGCGGATGCAAGAAGGCTTGTGGCATCGATTCCGAGAAGGAAGAGGCAATACAATACAACGATCGCGATCGCTACGACTTTTATCAGGGATACCAGCAGCCGGATCATCGTCACCGCACTGTTTCCGAATGCAGATGCGATCTGTCCTGCAACATATCCCACCAACTTAATGGCTATCGTAGATGCAATAATGATAAGAACGCAGGCAGACAGCGAGAAGATATGCACCCCTCTGTCCCACTTTCCGCTTAAGATGTAGAAAAATGCGGAATCATTTCCGAACCTGTTTCCCTCTATCACAGCTGTTGCAAAGAATACCGTTCCGAGAATTATAAGTCCGTTCCTCAGTATCGTTTCAAATTTGTACGAGTGATTGGTCCACTGCCACTTTCCGCTCTTTTTGTTTCTCGCAGGTACCGCAAATACACCGGTCGCCTGATCATCTCCGACAGGCGGTTTATGATCGCTGACAAAGATCATGCAAATAGCGATTATAAGCATCATCGCAAACGTTAATACGGTACTGAATATCGACGTCTTTGCGCATGAATAATACAATGAAGCCACGGGAATGGCAGTTGCCACGAAATAATCCGCAGCCTTCCTGAAGCTCTGAAGGTAACGATTTGAACCGATAGTCTGGAAACCGTTATAATCTCCCGAAAAAGCATTTGAAGATATCCCGAGCTCCGACGCGTATTTGCCGTTCATATCGGATACGGGTGAGTAAAATACCCTGTAATCTTCCTTTTCGTTATCATAATAAAATCCCATCAGAAAACCGTCATTGGATATCCTGTTATTGGCAAGAACATATTCAGGTTTTGCGCTGTCGATTATTATGTCTGTAGCATCCGGGTTCAGTTCGATCTGAAGCAGCCCCGTATGATGCGTGATCTCGTTGCCGCTGTATTCTCCGTTTGCCTGTGCGATGTAATCCGTATAACCTACAAATCTCGTATCACCGTTATCATCAAGACACGTATAATAATCCAGCGCGCATCCGATATACTGCGAAAGCTTACCCTCATCATTTTCCATCACATCCTGTACGACGGATCCGCTTTTTCCGTAAATGACATCCCAGAATTCGAACGACTGATCTTCCTGATTCTTGCTCAGCGAGAAATTCCAGAATGCCGAGGACGTCGCCATAGTTGCGCCCGAATCCGAGATCAGATGAATCTGCTCAACATGATTTGATTCCCTTAGATCCTCGAGGATTTGGGAACTGCTGATCACCGAAACTTCGTTGTTATACTCGTCTTTTACCGTATTTCGTTTTTTTCCGCCCTCCGAGTCATCAAACAGTTTGAAACTGTTTGCGTTTTTATTCGGATCGAGAAAATCACTGCCGTTTAGTGAGATCATAAACGCCATGAGTTTGGCACGGCTCTCATATTGGAGATCGTAATAATCGTTAAATGATCCCTCAACTTCGGCACTTTCCGCGACACTTTTTGAAATATCGTTTTCTATCCTAACGGATTCGGAAAATGATTCCGACATCTTCATCAGAAGCTGGAAATAAAACGCCGCAAAAAACAGCAGGAGGGTTGAAAACAAAACTATCGGTATGATTTTCTCCGCAAGGGCCCCGCAAAGATAAACGTTTCCTTTTTTGTTCTTAAAGATCTTTACCTTCTTAAGATTGTCTCCTCCATCAATAAGCGTCTTACGCACATGGGCACAGTATGCTATCAGAAGAACCGTAAAGAACAGAAAAAGACAAATGTTCCAGACGGCTACAGGGAGATTGGTCCTCAGAAGATCCTTCTCCGGGATCGCAACGACTATATAGTTATCATGACCGTACAGTTCCGATGAATAAGCTTTGACCGACACAAAACTTTTGACGCCGTCCAAAACGGCCCATCCTCTGAATCCGTCTGACAGAACCGTCGAATCGAATCCCTTTTCAGATGCCTTTTCTCCTGCCAGATCCGCATTTTGAAAAGTACCGTATTCTATCATATCCGAGGAAGCATTCACCATAAGAGTCGATGTACTGTTACCGACGGATGAAGCATTCATCCATGAGGAAAGATCCTTTAAACGATCTTCAGCCTCATCTATCATTTCGGAAGAAAACGAAATAAGAATGTATTTGAGATTTCCTCTTTCTTCGGAACCCGGGATCGCTTTGCAATACAGATACAGCTCCGACGCCGGGGAAAGCTCAGGATCCGTATACGGATTGTCCACACATTTGTATTTGATCTTTTCGTCGCAAAGGTCGTGGAAATCCTCCATTGTCAGACCGAAATCGCTTTGGTAAATGCTCAGCCCTACGTTTTCTTCAACGTCCGACATGAATACATCGCCATCCTTATCAAGCATGAGTATCCATCTGCAGTATTCCATAGTGGACGTTGCTTCATACAGTATATCGCTCTGGTCTTTTTTCGACATTGATCTGAGTTTCCGATAACTGTCGTTCGAATAAGCCTTAACAAGATCGTCAAGCATTATGGAATTGTTCGAATTGAATTTGGCAATAAGGGAGTCGATCTCCCGATCGTTGTTGTTGAGATTGGAGATCGTCGTTGCGAAGAATCTCTCGTTCTTTTGTATCTGCAATGTCTGAGATGTGGTTATAAGATGCCGGTTCATCAGGAACAGAAATATAACAAAACCGACCATGACTGTCAGCAGGATTACGACAGCTCTTTTGAAATACAGATCACTTCCGTTTGTTTTGTTTTTCGTTGAGTTTTCGTTCATCTTCCGATATTTCTCCTAATTTCTGTTCTTCTTTGCGGACAAT
>JAILRJ010000009.1:0-9349 GCA_024698285.1 Lachnospiraceae bacterium
GGTTTGTTTAAAGCCAGCTGAACCCAATCCCCGAAACCGCCCTGATTAACGTTTGTTGCGGTTTTATTTGACTTTATTCGATACCTGATCTGCCCGGAAGCCAGTTTGGCAAGCGACAGGGAATTAACGGATACTTCCGGCAGATTTCCTTCAGTGTCATAATATATGATTTCACCCTTCGAATGATAACTCAGATACATATCATAATCAGTTTCCGTGGCAAGCTCGGAAAGAGCCGATGATTCCGGTTCCGAAAGTGCATAGTCACCCTTACAGCTTGAGTATGATGGGTGTGATTTTAACTGTACAGTGTTCCAATTACCATCGAAATTATTATTAAGGTCAACGCCACGTGCATTGCTTTTCCACTGCTTCAGATACTGCTCATAAGTAATAAATTCCGGAGGATATACACTCCTGTTATAATCGGTTTCCTTATAATGATCTATCCAATAAGCATCACCATATTCGTCAACCGATGCAGTCATATATTCCTTATCCCATTCATAACAATACTGTGGAATGATCCTGAGGTCAGGATCATTGATGCTGTCGATACCGTTCTGGGCAATCGTCACACCGTCAGGATTGGTCATTGGAACAATACAAATACAGACATCATCAAACAGTTCTCTATACTTCCTGTCATTTATCGACCCGGTATCCAGTTCATGACAATAGTATTCAACAAGTTTCATGACAAGCTGGGTGTTCATGTATTCTCTTCCGTGAATGGAAGCCTGGACAAAAATATGATGCTTTGCATTCCTGTTTCCGAGAAACATACAATGAATGTCCCTGCCGTCAGCGCTTTGACCGAACACACTGTCAATCAGCACATCACCGTATCTTTGAACCAGTCTTTTGATATCGGACACCATCAAATCGTAGGTGTATAACGCATCATCCGTTTCAACGATATCCAGACTGTCATCGTCATTTTCGTAATACACCGGAACAAGATAATCGGCTACGGCATATCCTTCTGTGCCGTCTGAAAGCTTGACGTGATAGTATGTGTTTCCGTTGGCAGTCTCATATTTGCCATCCCAGGTGATTTTCTCTCCTGCAGTCATAGATGCGATAGTATCGTTGGCATTGCTTCCGGGATTTCTACGCAAATGCATTTCTTCAAGGGGCACGCAGACCATCAGACGCGGAGATTCTTCTGCATCAACCTCAAGATTCTCTTCACCACCGTCATCCCCGGCTTCACTGTTGTTCTCATCGGATACCTTATTATCTGCCGCATCTTCTGCACCACTTTCCTTATCATCCTGATCGGAAGCCTCAACAGATTCATCCCGGGAGGCGTTTACAGATCCGAAATGTTTCAACACCAGCATCGTGCCTGCACCGGCAATGAAAAAAAGAACCAGCGCGGCAACAGGTATAACGATATTTATATGCTTATTCAGAAAATCACTCAGTTTTTTCATCTGCTGACTTTTTTGTACGATGACGTTATATCCGGAGCAAATCTTGTGCGATCTGACTCACCGAGTCTTGCGGAAGCTTCCGTCTTCATCTGCTCCAATCCGATATTTCCACCGTACTCCTGATATATCTCGGCAACCACCGGATAAATGATCTCAAATCGTCGGTTGTATATCGCCGAGTAGTTGGCAAACAGGACTTGGTCGCTCTTGATCCGGTTCAATGTTTCGTTTGTATCAAGATAGCCGTTACTGCTTATGGCTCCGATGCTTATCATCTTATTCAACACATCCTCTTTACCGAACTGATATCCGTTCTTGGCGAAGTAAATGTTGATTATGGTCTGGATATCTTCCAGTTTTGTGACATTCGCCAGATCATCGGACGACAGATATCCTCTGTCAGTATAGAAACTGAGAAGGTTTGCCTCGCTGAATCCCGATGAGGCATTGTAAATGTAATGAAGAGACTCGGCATCCACTTCTTCCTCAAAGTTCATACCTACTCCCTGACCCTCGTCATAATATAGAACATAAACCTTACGGTTCCGGCTGTTATCAATACTCGTTTCATAAACCGCTTCCCACAGTTTCTGCTGTCTGTAATATATCTTCTTGTATATTTCTCCCAGATCGTAAACCTGATTGATATTGTAGTACTCGCCTCCGGTTTCATCGGCGATATGCTGAAGCGCATATCCGTCAACGTAGCTTCCGATTCCGATAATATATACCGGCACCTGATAGGTTCTCGACACATCAATAACATCATCGGACTGAATATCATATCCGACGTCATAAGGTTCATTTACACCGTCGGTAAATGCAATGACACATCTGGGACCGGGCGCAGACGCTGTATACATGACGGATGAATACAACGACTGATACAGACTGGTCCTTCCCTCCGGATACAGTCCTCTTACTGCCGAACTTACGGTTGACGCATCTTTTGAAAAATCAAGTACTCTTCGATATATCGATGATATCAGTGACAACCCTAGCGTTGTATCAGGAAATGTGCTGTTAACGAATTCAACGACTGCATTCTGCATCGTTCCGAAACTGTCCGTCATACTCGTACTGACATCTGCAACCAGATCAATGGTCAGATCGCCCTGAACCTGCGACAATTCCTTAAGCAGGCATTTCTTCCAGTCTCCCGTTCCGGAAACGCTCTCATAAACCTGAAACTTATCGGCATCAAGTCCTCTGTCCTCAGTATTGATATATAATTTTACAATTCCCGGCTGTGAAACATCGACCTGAGAAAAGCCTGTAACTACGTATTCCGCGCTGCTCGCTCTCGGAAGGCTCATCACGGCATTGTTAAAATCATCATACGCTTCAAACAGAGATTTATAGTCTTTCTCCGACAGATATTTCGAAACAGATTCCTTATAGGACGAAAGGATAAAATACTCGCACGAATCCTTGTCAAACTTATTGATCTGCTCTTCCATTTCCTGCCGAACATTTTTGGCCCGTGATTTATTCTCATCACGCAGTTCACCCATGAGTTTTTCCAATTTATCAACATATGCCGTACAGTTTTCCGTATCCAAATCCGCTAAAGCTTTATCAATCTGTTTCTTGTCCTTGTCGAACTCCTTTTCTTTGTTAAATAACGAATATTTTGCGTCTTTACCCCACTCGGACAAAAGCGTGTCATATTTCGTCTTCGCATCCTGAAGTTTATGTATCTTATCGACCTGAACATCGATCCTGTCTTTTTCTTCCTTTACTGCCCGATAAGGGAGCTGCAGGATCTCCCCGTAGATTTTCTCCGCCCCTGCAAGATCTCCACCCTCATACATTTCCGATGCCTGTGCGATCATATCGGATACCTGTCTCTCGTGATATTTCATCACACCAAAAATCGCGCCTCCGGCAATAATGGCTGCCATAGCCGCTACTCCTATCCCGATCCACATTTTACCGAGGGGCTTTCTATCCTTTTGGGAAACGGGATCAGCCGTTTCCTCCTTCTGCTCTTCTCTTACGATCTCTTCCTGTTTGACACAAGCGACGACCTCGGTTCCGCATTTAGGGCAAAACTTCACATCATCATCTATTTCTTTTCCACATTTTCTACAAAACATCTTCTTCTCCCGTTTTCTGCATTCATCAAACGATTTTTCCGTTAAAACATAAAAAAATAATATCACAAAACCTACTCGTTTGTGATAAAATATTTTTGGTTTTGTACACGTTTTCAAAGCAAATCACAGAAAAGAGGACCTGATATGAACAAGAATACTATCCCTTTAATCTACAAATGGCTGTGCGTCCTGCTTGTTGTGCTCTCCATTCTGCTCATCTCACTGGGCGGTATCACGATCGCAGACAAAGATTCTCGAAGAACAGTCAAAAAAGGAATGAAAGAAGTTCTTAACGAGATAGATTTTAGTAGTAAAGAGATCAAGGAGTTTCAGGAACAGCTTGATAATTGGGGTATTGATATCAATGCCAAAAAGATCCTTAAGCAAGTCCAAAAGCTTGCCAAAACCATCTCGGATGCTACAGTCTCCACGCTTGAGCTTGCCGTTAACGGTCCTGATGTTATCTCGTTTGCCGAAGAAGCGGAAGACTATGCAAGGATCGGTTCTCTGGTCGGTGTTATCCCGAAGTCGGTGATAGAGTCCATTGAAGATACACGGGCCGGTATATGGTTCGGAGTCATCTTGTTCTATTTGACTATGGTTACCGGGATCGTCACGATCATCCTTCATATCGCAAACAAAAAGCAACCCGGCATTGTGTTTGCCGTTCTTCAGCTTGTATGGCTCATCGCCCTTGGTGCCATCAGCCACAATCTGAATGTGATGGCCGAAGATGAACTGTATCTGGATGACGAACTTGTTACTATATCCGCCGGGCCGGTATGGGCGTTCATACTTGCTCTTCTGGCATGCCTGTTATGGATGTTCAAAGATTCGATACTCGGGGCGATCGGCAGGATAACAGGAGTATCATACGCTTCATCTGCAGCTGCCGTATCCGGCAATGTGTGCCCTAACTGCGGAAAGGTTCTCGGACCCAATGCCGTGTTCTGTACGGGATGCGGTTCGAAATTCACTCCTCCCGAGCCGGTAAAAGCTCCCGTTTCCGCTGCTCCCGCAGCAAATAACGATAATCGGTTCTGCCCTAACTGCGGTGCAGCCGTTACAAGTGACTCTGATTTCTGCACACAGTGCGGTACTAAACTGTAGAGGTGAATGATCATGGCAGGTTTCATGGATAATCTTAATAAAGGAATCGCAACTCTTAATGTGAAGACTTCCAAATTGATGGAGTCTTCCAAATATAAAACCGCTATTTCGAACAAAGAATCTGAGATCCGATCTCTGATGCAGAATATCGGAGAGACGGTTTTTCTTAATCGTGCCAACTTTTCTCTGGATATGATAAGTCAGCAGATCTCGGGGATCGAAGAGAGATATGAAGCCATTGAAGAGCTGAAGAAGCAGATCGAACTTCTCGAAGAGAACGAGAAGAACATACTCGGATCAACGGGATCTGCCGATTCTCCCAAGATCTTTTGTCCTATGTGTGGCACCCCGAATGAGCCTGACAGCCGTTTCTGTGAAAAGTGCGGTGCAAAGATCGTGGATTGAGCCCGTGAAAAAAGGAATCCTGATTGTTAATGCTTTTCTGAATACGCCGCAGGTTAATGAAACCTACGAGGCTTTAATGGCCGGTGCAAAGCATGCCGGAATAGACATGACGCTATCTACGAATGCGGACTATCTTGTCGACCCCGGGAATAATATCGTGATCAACCAGCGATCGGACTGTGACCCGACGGATGTGGATTTCATCCTGTTCTGGAACAAGGACGTATTTCTCGGACGCGCTCTTGAAAGGATCGGATGCAGGCTCTATAATCCCGCGGATGCGATAGAATTCTGCGATAATAAAGCCCTTACTTTCGAGAGACTCGAATGCATCTGTCCCGTTCCGCGAACATTTCGTATCCCGATGACATTTAATACCATAGGCTTTACGTCTCTTGATTTCGAGTCAGATATCGGTGAACTGCTAGGTTATCCTTATGTGATAAAAGAGAGCCTGGGCTCATACGGCGGACAGGTGTATCTGGCCGATAATCCCGAAAAAGCGAAAGAGATCCTGCGATCAATAGAAGGTAAGGATTGCATTGCTCAGGAATACATTAAAGAAAGCAGCGGACACGACATACGTGCGTATGTTGTAGGTGACAGGGTCGTTGCGGCGATGGAAAGATACAACGCAAATGATTTTCGCTCCAATATCGCTAACGGCGGCAGTGCCACAGCCTGCATCGTAACCGATGAACAGGAGCGTATCGCGGTCAGCGCGGTCAAAAAGCTGGGGCTTGATTTTGCCGGAGTTGACCTTCTGATCGCCAAAGGCGGCAGACCTCTTTTATGCGAAGTCAATTCAAACGCGCAATTTAAGGGCCTTAAGGATGCGACCGGGATCGACATTACCGATGCGCTTTTTGAGCATATTATAAGAAACGCGGACGGTTCTTAATTCTCACTTTTCGATTGAAGATACAGAACGAACGCTACGGCTGACGATGCCGCCATACAGATACATCCGATGATCGTCTGCGAAGGCAGCGGGATATCCGCCGGGAAAAGTGGCGCAACATAGATGCCTGAAGCATTTATTACGATATGCAGCAGAATTGTTATCGCAACACCAAACAGGCTGTTCGGAAGGTCCAGAAGCGATGACTTGTCGTTTCGCTTTCTGAAAATGATCGGGCAGTAATAGAAGACACATCCTATCAACAATCCCATAACAAAACCATATACCCTTTGAATCGTTAATGTATGATACAGCCCGAAGAGGACGGCCTGAATGAGATTCGCGGCCCAGAACGGGAGTATCATCTTTCCGGCACGAAGGAATATCAGGCGGAACACAAGCTCCTCAAGAAGCGGTCCGACAAATATGGTATGGATCAGCTGGCGCGGTTCAAATGAGCGGATAGCGGTCATGTAATCTCTGTACTGACTTGCCGCAGCCGATGCCGACGAAGCACTGTTGTTACCCATAAACTCAACAGCGGCGTTTACGAGGTAAGCGCCGCCTGTCTGCATCAGTAAACCAAGAAGGATGATCGCTAAAGAATTTACTATCGCCCATATTATTCTGCGATGTTTGGTGATTTTATCAATTATCATGACTGTCCTGAGATTCTTTGACTTCATGAGGATCGGATGGACCGTACTCTACCTTGTCCTTCGGAAGAAGCTTGACCAGTGCGGCCTCAAGATCCACGCTCTTGACGGGCTTACTGATATACGAAACAAATCCCTCCTCAAGATACATCTCCTGAGCGCCGACAAGGGCATTTGCGGTAAGTGCCACCACGGGTGTGTCGGCATTCAGACCGTCGGCCTGCTCCCGCAACTTATGGAGCGTTTCGATACCGTCCATGATCGGCATCATGTGATCCATGAGGATAACATCATAACGTTTGACAAGTGTATACTTGAGGCATTCGTCTCCGCTTGATGCCAGATCTATCTGCATGCCCGTATTCTTAAGAAGAAGCCTTACAACGTTAAGGTTCATCTTCACATCATCAACAACAAGTACGCGGGCGCGCGGTGCGGTAAAGCGATCCTTCTTGGCGCTCTTGTCCTTTCCGGAATCCTCGACGCTCTTTTCTCTCTTGTGTGACAGCCTCTCTCCGAAATTCCCGACCGTTCCCTTATCGGCAATAAGCTGCGGGATAGCAACCGTAAACGTCGAGCCCTCATACAGAACCGATTCGACGGTTATCTCGCCTCCCATCATCTCGGTGAATTTCCTGGTTATCGAAAGGCCCAGGCCCGTTCCTTCTATGTTCCTGTTTGACTTCTCGTCAATACGTTTGAACGAATCGAACAGGTATTTCCGGTTTTCTTCGGAAATACCTATTCCGGTGTCCTTTACGGATACGATCAGCCGGATATTACGATCGTCTGTCTTCTCATAACTGAATATAAGGCGGACAGACCCATCCTTCGTATACTTAACGGCATTAGTCAGAAGGTTCATGATTATCTGACGGATCCTGACCTCGTCACCGTACAGGAATGCCGGTATATCGGGGTCGTTCTCGACTGTGAACTCCAGCTCTTTTCTCTTCGCCCTCATATAGATCATATTGTAGCAGTCGTTCATGATCGAGAAGAGCTCATATTCGACGGGATGAAGTTCCATCATGCCCGATTCGATCTTGGAGAAATCAAGTATGTCATTAACAAGTGACAGAAGCTGATGTCCCGCGCTGTCTATATCATTTGCGTACTCTAGTATCTGGTCATCCTTGCACTCGCGGAGTATCATCTCGTCCATTCCGAGCACGGCATTGATCGGGGTTCTGATCTCATGGGACATATTTGCCAGGAAGCTTGATTTTGCGGCACTTGCACTCTCAAGTCTGGTGTTTGCTTCCGCCAGTTCCTCATTGAGCTTACGCAGCTCCTCATCGGATTCACGAAGGATCTTTGCCTGCTTCTCATACGAATAAGTCTGATACTTGAATATCAGACCGAATATGACCGTAACGAACATGAACGCGATACTCGTGTCCATAATCTCGTCATTACGCGTCTCAAGGAACGAAACATACTGGGGATACACTTTTTCGATATGGAGACATCCCGTAAGAATACAGAATATGATAACGGAGATGATGACACTCCATTTGATATCAAGAAGAAGCCACGTGAATATCGCCCCGAAAAGCATCCAAATGACTATACCCGTACCGGATCCTCCGCACACGAAGAACATGATCGGAAAGCCGATAAGATTGGCGCCGGTGGCTATCAGTACCGGCGGTACCCGAGACTCCGGAAAACGGTTCGTCAGATAGAGAACGCTTCCGATGAACACCGCCATCACGACCTGAATGATCAGACCGATCAGATCCGTCCCGACAACAATGCTCACAACAATACCGGGAACCTGCACCAGAAGTGCGCTTCCCAGAATCACGTTAACGAACTTGTGTCTTATTGATAATTCGTCACGGAAAAAGTAACTTAGAGTCTTCTTAAGATGATTCATGCAGTAATTGTACTACTTAATCCTATTTGCGACAACAGTGATTACTGTACTGACTTGACGACAAGAAGGTTTACGTTATCTTTTGTAACACTGACTTTTATATCATCCGCAAGGGCCACGAGTATCGACTCTGCAATCTGCTCAACATGGGGCTCGTCGTTGCGAAGAGACCACTCAAACTGCTCTTCTTTTGACATGTTGTCATTTCCCGAAGATCCAAGTCCCGTGACCATTGTCTCCCAGATCTTGGCAGACAGGGTCCGGACAGCTTCGTTCTTACCGGACGATGCCAGAGACAAAAGCTTTTTGTACTCGTCACTTCCGACGCTTGCGGGAAATGTCAGATGGATCCTGTACTTAAGTCCGCTTCCTTCGATCCAGAACTTTGCATTGTCGCTGTCTGCGATGGTACCTATGATCCCTATTGCTTCCTCCGACATAAGCTCAAGCTGACGGCAGGATTTGGGATCAAGTCTCTGTTTTTTGGCAAATTGTCTGGCAGTTTCAACGGCATCGGCTATATGATCACTGCCGGCCGAAACCTTGACCGTATCCGACCTGACACTTCGCTTCGACGGCGTAGTCTTCTTCTTTTTCTTTTCGGGATCGTGTTTCTCCGATACGAACTCTCGCTCCACAACGTTGACAAAGTTGTACGGTATCTCGATACCGAGCTCCTTGAACATATCGTTGACTCTCATGTTTATATCGGTTACCGCTACATAACTGTTGGATTCTTTCTTGATCCATATGGTGGTCTCGAGAATGAGCGCGCTGTCCCCGAACTTCAGAAAATACACCGGTCCCGAATCTTCCATGATACCGTTTGTCTCAACGGGTAGCGTGTACGGGCTTGC
>JAILRJ010000054.1:0-35016 GCA_024698285.1 Lachnospiraceae bacterium
GTATGTTCCGGGAACCTCATCGTATCCTGCTTCCTTAAGAAGATCCATGTTAGCGAAGAGACCAACGATGTTCATTGTTGTGGGAACACCGTAGTGCTTGCCGTCGTATGTTGTGTTACCAAGCATAACTTCGGGAAGCTCGTCCTTGTACTTAGCAAGAGCATCGTCTAAGCAGTAAACCTTACCTGCTGAAACGAAATCGCCAAGGAATGCGCATGACCATGTGAAGAAGATGTCGGGCATTTCATCAGCTGAAACAGCAGCCTTGATCTTTGTCTTGTAAGACTGGTTCTCAAATGCTTCCCAGTTAAGTGTTACGTTGGGATGATTAGCCTGCATTTCCTTGATTGCTTCTTCGTAAGCGTGACGGTTTGAGTCACTCTCTGTTGCGATACACCACATCTCAAGTGTGATCGCTTCGTCTGCTGCGGGAGCTTCAGCTGTCTCTTCAGCTGCGGGCTCTGCTGCGGGCTCTTCTGCTGCTGCGGGCTCTGCTGCAGCGGGCTCTGCTGCCGGTTCTGCGGGAGCTGCTGCACCACCGCAGGCAACAAGTGAAAGTGCCATAGCGCCTGCCAACAACATTGAAACTACACGTTTCATTTTCATAATAAATATACCTCCTTTAATCTTACCCCGGTAACACTATGCTACCGGTTCTATCAAAAACGCTTTCGCGTATTTGATCATCATTTGGTCTTTACCATCGGCCACGGATAATCGATCGTTAGTCTGTCTCCGTCAAGCTCGTAGTAAAGTATCGTATCTTCCATCGGCTCATCGTACATGAGCTTGATCGTTTTCTCGTTCTCATCAACGAAAAAGTGCCCGTAGAAGATGTTGTCCTCGGTAAATGTTCCCTTTTCGGTAAACTGATACGATGACCTCTCGTTATCGTCAAACCATACACCGATAACACTGTCCGGATGGCCCTCGCCCTTGAAATTGTAGCCTTTCTTCTCGTACAGGGTCATCTTGCCTTCATCTTTGTCGTCGGGAACGTAGCGCATCTTCACTTCGCTTCCGTCGGAACCTTTAAGGGTTATAAATGAGGCATCTTTAGTATATGTATAATTGCTACCTTTGTAAACGGCTTTTCCGTTATCCGAAAGAGCTAAAATCTCTTTTTCCGGTTCATGTATGTACGCCCAGCTTGCAGTGTTTCTTCCGCATGCCGTAAGCGCGAATGCCGAAAATACAAGGCTTATCAGAACTGCTGCTGTCTTTCTGTCCATATCGGCCCGGTAATGGGAACTTTGTCCAATCCTTTTCGTAAATATACGAATAATTTATCACATTTGACGGAACTTATCTTGCAAATAATTGTTTTTTAGTTATCAATTATTGCTATTTTGTGTCACCATGTAAATATTACGGTTTCATGACTATGTTGACGATCTTACCGGGAACATATATCTCCTTAACGATATTTCCAGTAAGTTTGTCGGCAATGGCTTCCTTTGCCTTTGCGATCGCCGAATCCTTCTGCTCATCCTTGTCGATTATTATCGTCGTTCTGAGCTTTCCGTTTATCTGGACCGCGATCTCAATAGTCTGATCAATGGTCTTTGCTTCGTCATACTCGGGCCATTCGGCTGTGGCAACAAATCCGTCCTGACCGAGACTTTCCCACAGTTCCTCACATATATGAGGGGCAAAAGGAGCAAGAAGCTTGATGAAGACGCAAAGCTCATCCTTTGATATCGAACCGTTAGCGCTTACCTCGTTCATGAAAGTCATCATGGAAGCAATCGCCGTATTGAACTTCATCTGCTCAATATCTTCCGAAACCTTTCTGATCATCTTGTGAAGGCTTGATTCAAGCGATGTATCCCCGGGCTTTTTATCAACAAGATCCGTAAGCTGCGCAAACCTGTCGATAAACCTCTTACAGCCTTTGACGCCGTTCTCGCTCCACGGTGTCGCAGCGCCGTAATCACCCATAAAGAGAACATAAAGTCGCAATGTATCAGCACCGTAATCCTTAACAATATCCATCGGATCAATGACATTTCCCTTACTCTTACTCATCTTGTCGCCGTCGGAGCCGAGTATCAGGCCCTGATAGGAACGTTTTGCATAAGGCTCGGGAGTGTTGACGATGCCGTTATCATAAAGGAACCTGTGCCAGAACCTTGAGTAGATAAGATGCCTTGTAACATGCTCCATACCGCCGTTATACCAGTCGACGGGCATCCAGTATTTAAGTTTCTCGGGATCCGCAAGCGCATTATCGTTCTTGGGATCACAGAAGCGAAGGAAATACCATGACGAACCGGCCCACTGGGGCATTGTGTCGGTCTCACGCTTCGCATCGCCGCCGCACTTCGGGCACTTGCAGTTTACGAAAGATGTGATCTTCGCCAAAGGCGAGTTACCGTCTTCTCCGGGCTCGAAGTTTTCAACGTCGGGAAGTGTGAGCGGAAGCTCCTCGTAAGGAACCGCAACGACTCCGCACTTGTCACAGTGAATAAGAGGGATCGGCTCACCCCAGTATCTCTGGCGGTTGAACGCCCAGTCCTTCATCTTGTACTGCACGCCCTTCTTGCCTATACCCTTCTCCTGAAGGAACTCGAGCATTTTTGCGATCGAATCTTTCTTATTCGTAAATCCGTTCAGGAAATCGGAATTGATCATATTACCGTCGCCGGTATATGCTTCTGTGGCGATATCTCCGCCCTGAATGACTTCTATAATATCAACGCCGAACTTCTTTGCGAACTCCCAGTCACGCTGGTCGTGTGCCGGAACCGCCATGATAGCGCCTGTTCCGTATCCCATCATTACATAGTCGGCAATGAAGATAGGGATCTCTTTGCCGTTAACGGGATTGACCGCGCTGATGCCGGAAAGTCTGACACCCGTCTTATCCTTGACAAGCTGTGTACGTTCGAACTCGGTCTTCTTCGCGCACTCCTCGCGGTACTTTTCCACCACATCAAAGTTCGAAAGTTTATCCTTGTACTTATCGATAAGAGGATGCTCGGGAGCAATGACCATAAATGTAACACCGAACAGTGTGTCCGGTCTTGTGGTATATATCTCAAGCTTTTCATCGATACCCTTAAGGGTAAAATCAACAAATGCGCCTTCGCTTCTTCCGATCCAGTTAACCTCCTGCTGCTTTACGTTTTCCGGAAAATCGACCGTATCAAGTCCTTCGAGAAGCTTGTCCGCATAATCGGTTATGCGAAGATACCAGACACTCTTCTCCTTCTGTACAACATCGCTGTGGCAGACGTCACACTTGCCGCCCTGCGAATCTTCGTTGGAAAGAACGACCTTACAATGGGGACAATAATTTACAAGCGTGTTCGCGCGGAATACAAGACCCTTCTCAAAGAGCTTCAGGAATATCCATTGTGTCCACTTATAGTAATTGGGATTGCTCGTTGCAAGATCGCGGTCCCAATCGAAAGAATAACCGACCGTCTTGAGCTGCTCGGTGAAATGCTCGATATTTTTCTGCGTGATCACAGCGGGATGCGTACCCGTCTTGATAGCATAGTTCTCGGCGGGAAGACCGAACGAATCGAATCCCATCGGGAACAGAACGTTATATCCCTGCATACGGCGCTTTCTCGCAATAACCTCTACGCTCGAATAAGCCTTGATGTGTCCGACGTGCATTCCCGCTCCCGAAGGATAAGGGAACTCCACAAGTCCGTAAAACTTGGGCTTTTTGCTGTAATCTTCGGCCTTAAAGATACCTGCCGCATCCCATTTGGCCTGCCATTTCTTCTCCACCTGTTCGTGGTCATAATACTTTCCCATGCTATTTCTCCTCTTTCTCTCCTATATAATAAAATCCCTTACACTGCGTCAGTTTCACATTCACTGTCTTTCCGATCAGTGATTCGTCCCCGGGAAAATGAACATTCAGGTTGTTTGATAATCTACCCGTAACAAGCGATCCGTCCTGACGGTTAATATCCTCGACAAGGACGTCCATGACCTGTCCCTGCAGAAGTTCCGCACGCTTCATGCTCATCTCCTGCACCTTGGCCAGTACTCTGTCGAAGTTTCTCTTAACGACATCCTCGCTTACCTGATCGGTCATTGATGCCGCAGGCGTTCCTGTCCTCTTCGAATAAATGAACGTGAACGCTCCGTCGAATCCTACCTTTTCAATGACATCTATTGTATCATCAATATCCGCATCTGTCTCGCCGGGATATCCGATGATTATATCCGTGGTGATCGCGATGCCCGGTACGCGTTCCCTGATCTTTAGCGCCAGATCAATATACTGTTCCTTCGTATAATGCCTGTTCATGGACTCAAGGATCCTCGAAGATCCCGACTGAAGCGGCAAATGAATATGCCTGCAGATCTTCGGTGTATCCGCGATAACATCGATAAGCTCATCAGACAGATCCTTCGGGTGACTCGTCATAAACCTTATCCGCTCTATCCCGTCAATCGCGGCAACTTTACGCAAAAGTGAGGCAAAGGTGATCTTTGTGTCCAGTCCGCGCCCGTAAGAATTAACATTCTGTCCGAGAAGCATGACTTCTTTGACACCGTCGTCGGCAAGCTTTGTTATCTCCGAGATTATGTCCTCGGGAGAACGGCTCCTCTCGCGTCCGCGCACATAAGGAACTATACAGTAACTGCAAAAATTGTTGCAGCCGAACATGATATTGACACCGGATTTGAACTTGAAATTCCGCCTGATGGGAATATCCTCAACGATCATGTCCGTATCGTCCCAAATCTCGGTGACGGTTGCCCTCTTCCCGTTTTGCGCTTCGCGCGTCAATACCATAACCAGGAGTCTGGCAAAATCAAACACGTTATGAGTTCCGAACACAAGATCCACAAACGGGTAACTTTTGAGTATCTTTTCTCTTGCACTCTCCTCCTGGGACAGGCATCCGCACACGCCGATCATCATTTCGGGGCGTTTCTTCTTGATCGCACCGATGCTCCCCAAGTGTCCGAAAAACTTCTGGTTAGCGTTATCCCTTACCGTGCACGTGTTGTATATAACGAAATCCGCGCAAAGCTCATCATCTTCCCGGATAAATCCGCATTCTTCGAGTATACCCGAAAGCTTCTCGGAATCCCTCGCATTCATCTGACATCCGAATGTCGTCACATGATATGACAGATTCCTGCCGGCTTGCTGCGATCTTTCGCTCACAAGTTCCTTGGCAATTTCAAGGCACTTCCTGACTCTTGCCAGTTCTTCTTCGCTGTTATTCGGTTCTGTATTGATAACGTCCGTTATTGATTCTTTCATGCGTAATATGTTTGCGATTCGGTCATCACCGCATCAACGGAAATGTCTGTATCCTCTACGGCAAACTCATCAACGATCTGTATATCATATGCAAGTCCTACAACCGTCTTCGGAGTGTTCATTCTTAAATATCTGTCGTAGAAAGCCTTCCCGTAACCTATACGATGGCACTTACGGTCAAATGCGACTCCGGGAGTTATGCATATATCGGCCGACCATTCTAAGCAGCGAAGTCCTTTCGTTACATCGGGTTCCATGATCCCCTTGTATCCCGGTATTAACTGCGATGCGTCGGTTATCTCATAAAATGTAAGCGTCGGATTCCCGTCGACGATATCGGTGACGGGATAATAAACCTTCTTGCCGTCACGGATCGCCCTTTCAAATATCGGATCGGTATCGACCTCGTTGTTATATGCCTTGTATAAAAGGACGGTCGAAGCATTTTGATATTCGTTGCTCGAAAGAAGTCTGTCACAAATCCTGCGGGACTTTTCGGAACAATCATCCCCCGGAAGATTACTTCGCGCAGCAAGTGCCTCTTTTCTAAGCAACGCCTTAGTCATCAGATCTCACCTTTTATACGCATATTGACGAAGTCCGGCAGGCGAAAATCATTGTTCTCGTTTGCAACAAACAGCGTACCGTAATTCCTGCCTTCAACGATCTTATGAATGACCGAGACATCTTCTCCGTTCGCGATAACCATGTCGGCTCCGGAGAATGTCGCTACAGTCGCCGCATTTATCTTGGCGTTCATTCCGCCTCTTCCTATACCGGTTCCGGTTGTTGACTTGGCCATCTCCCTGTATTTGTCATCGAGCTTTTCGATGATAGGTATCAGTCTTGCATCCTTGTTGGTGTGCGGATCGTCGGTATACATACCGTCAATATCGGACAGCAGGATCAAAAGGTCCGCACCTGTAAGCGCCGTAACCACCGAAGCAAGAAAATCATTGTCGCCGAATGTATCTTCCACTTCATGTGTAGCAACAGTATCGTTTTCGTTAACGACCGGAATAACGCCGAGTTCAAGCAGCTTGGTAAAAGTGTTTTCGGCATTCAGCCGGCTTGACTGCTCGGTCATCGTATGCATAGTCAGAAGGATCTGTGCCGTCAGATGATTGTATTCGGCAAAAAGCCTTTCGTATATCATCATTAGTCGAGCCTGTCCGATAGCTGCACATGCCTGTTTTAAAGGTATATCCTTCTCCCCGGGGATCAGGTTAACGGTCTTTCTTCCAACCGCGATAGCGCCCGAAGATACGAGAATAACATCCCTGCCCTGATTTTTGAGCTCGCAGAGCTCACGGACCAGACGCTCCATCTTCGTCAGGTTAAGCTCTCCGGTACTCATATGATGAAGAGACGAGCTTCCTATCTTGACAACGATGCGCTTTCTGTTTTTAAGGCGCGCACGTATCGCTTTTTCCCTTTCGTTCATCTTGTCACTCACGGCTATCCTCCATGTGGTATTCTTCTATGATCTTCTCCGCGCACCGCATTCCGTCCGCCGCGGCGCTTGTTATCCCTCCGGCGTATCCGGCTCCTTCACCGCACGGATACAGTCCAAAAACGTTTGACATGTAAGATTCGTTGCGCTCGATCCTGACCGGCGACGATGTCCTTGATTCAACTCCGCATAAAACGGAACACTTTCCGTCAAAATCTTTTCTAGTATAACCAAATTTATGCATTGATTCAATTACGGCTTCATCTATATTTTCCGAAAAGATGCCACGAAGGTTTGCGGCTTTGTACCGTCCTTTGACGGCTCCCTCCAGAACAGAAACGTCAAGGCTTTCCTCTCCCTTCTCAAAATCGGAAAAAAGCTGCGACGGAATATCCCCTCCTGCCGCATTATATGCAGCTTCTTCTATATTCCTCTGCCAGTACATTCCGGCAAGAGGATGATCCGCGGGGACGGCATTCTGCCGAAAATCATCCGGCGTGACCGCAACAATGATCGCCGAATTGGCATATCCGCTGTTGCGATCATGTTCACTCATACCGTTGACGCACAAACGTCCTTCCTCGCTTGATGCATTAACGACATACCCTCCGGGACACATACAGAAGCTGTACACACGTCTTCCCTTTGCGGTTTCATTAGTAACCTTATAGTCCGCCGGAGGCAGTCCGAGCTTATCCGAATAGTCACCGTAACCCCATTTGTCAACAAGGTTCTGCGGATGTACAACGCGAAATCCGACGGCAAAATTCTTGGCATTCATAACGATACCTTTTGAATGAAGCATCTCAAAAGTATCCCTTGCGCTGTGTCCGATGCAAAGAACGCAGATATCTGTGTTTATTGTTTTCTCTTCTTTGGTATTTGTATCAACTGTCTTTACGGAGACAATCCTTCCGTCCTTTATCTCAATGTCCGAAAGCTTCGTGTTAAAAAGAAAACTTCCCCCAAGCCCGGTTATCTCCTCCCTGATATTTCTGACAACGCTCATCAGAACATCCGTCCCGATGTGTGGTTTAGGATCGATAAGAATATCACCGGATGCACCGAATCCGGCAAACGTTTTGATAACAAAACTGTTTCTTCCGTTGACGTCTTTTGTGAGTGTGTTGAGCTTTCCGTCGGAAAACGTGCCCGCACCTCCTTCACCGAACTGGACGTTCGATTCGGGTGAAAGTGTTCCTTCCTTCCAGAACTTTTCAACGCTTTTCTTTCGCTCTTCTACGTTCTGCCCGCGCTCAAGCACAATCGGTCTGAAGCCTTTTCTTGCAAGAAGAAGGGCTGCAAACAGGCCTGCGGGACCGGATCCTGCTATAACGGGCCTTTTCGATAAAGCTTTACTTCCGCACTCGGGGATCGAATACTCGGGGATCGGATCGGTCGAAATCTTTTCGAGTATCTTCTTGATACGCGGATCCTTTGACCTGCCGCGATAGTATTTAAGAATATGCTCCTCGTCCTTAGCGGATATCAGAAGTTTCAGTGAATAAACGAAATAAATATCCGGTTCCTTTCTCGCGTCAATACTCCTCTTTAATACCTCAAAAGAGAAGTCGGGATAAGAATTGCCCGGATATATCTTATCCAGGCACATTTCCTTTGAGATTTTATCTAAGATATCCTTCGGTGAACAGTTCACCGGAAGTTTTATATTGTGAATGATTATCAACCGGCTGCCTCCCTGCCTGCGACCATGCCGGAGCTTGCCGCCCACTGAAGGTTATAACCTCCGCAGTCTCCGTTAACATCAAGTATCTCTCCCGCGAAGAACAGTCCGGATACAAGTCTTGATTCAAGCGTATCCTTAACCTCCGACAGGCTGACGCCGCCCTGAGCCACCTGCGACGATTCCATGTCACCGGAACCTTTAATGAACGTCTCAAAGCACTTTACCGTCTTGCATATACTGTTGATCGCTGTTTCATCAAGATCCGAGCATTGTCTCTTAAGATCGAGATTGCATCTTTTGAGTATCAGTATCCCGAGCGGCTTTGCGAGAAGGCCGATGAACAGTTCCTCAAGAGTCCTGTCACCTATATTGTCTATCCTATTCTTCATAAAATCCGCAATATCGGATGCGGGGATGTCCGGAAGAAGATCGATTTGAGCCATGACACGGCATTGCCTGTCAAGTGATTTTACCGCAAGGTGTGAAAGATTGAACACACATACTCCGGAGATTCCCGTCTTCGTAAGCTGAAGTTCGCCTTCCTCGCTTCCGAGAAGCTTTCTCGGTTCATTTTTGTCTCTTTCGTATAAGGAAATAGTAGCCTTGGTTCTGATACCCGCAACAGACGGATAGAAATCTTCCTCGCACGTCAGAAATGTGAGTGCCGGAAGAGGCTTGATCACCGTGTGTCCGAAGCTTTTGGCGATCTCATATCCGCTCCCGTCTGATCCGGTATTCCTGTTTGCAGAAGAACCGCAGCAAAGGATCACCCTGTCAAAAGAAAGGCGGCCGTTTGCGGTCGTGACAATAAACTTATCTTCCAAAGTCCTGTCGTTTGAGTGCTTCTGCTTCTCTATCCTTCTGATATCGGTTTCGGTATGAAGATCGATCCCGCGATCTCTTATCGCAAACCTAAGAATGTCAACAACGGCGGATGCCTGCTCGCTGTAGGGATACAGATATCCTTTACGCTCTTTTACATATAGCCCGAGTTTTTCCAAAAATGCCAGAGTATCTTTTGAGGTGCATCTTTCCATAATCCTGTGAACAACATCGACATTAGTCCCATGAAAATGAGACATATCCATATCCGTGTTGGAAATGTTGCATTTGCCGCTGCCGGTAAGAAGGAGTTTCCTTCCCATCCTGGGCATGTGTTCAAATATCGTGACCTCGGCACCCATGTCCGCCGCTGTTATAGCTGCGATCATCCCGGATGCACCGCCTCCGATTATGGCTATGTTCATTTATGACTCCTTATAGCAGTCTGAAGAGTTTGGCTATCGCCACTACGGCGCCTCCGCCGGGCAGGCTTCGAAGTTCGCTCTCACGAACACCTCGAAGTAAAAGAAGAACAACGAAATAAACAATAACACCGACTGCCGATGTGATCAGGACGCTGACAAGTTCGGTGGACGATTTCGACAAAATGAAATAAAGAAGCCATACCACACCGCCCATTACGGCCGATGCGATGAGAGGGATGACAAATGTACGTCTCATCTCCTGATGATAGCGAAGGTGTCTTCTGATGCTCAGCCAGTTAAGAATGCACATGAGAAGACCGAATGCCATACACGAAACAACGACACCGTACAGTTTCCAGTCCAGAACGCTTATCGTAAGATAAAGAATACCGAGATGAAGTACGAGCGCGATTGCGGCATTTCTGACCGGAATCCTCATCTTGTCGATTCCCTGGAGCACTCCGTTTGAAAGAGTGGAAAGTGAATAGAATACAACCGATGCCGAACCCATCATGAGAAGTTTTGCGGGAATATCGACTTCGCCCGTGAACATCAGACTGATGAGCGGACGTCCGAGTATAGCAAGTGCAACCGAGCACGGAATCGATATGATCATTACGAATCGTATTCCGATAGCCACCTTGTGTCTCGCCTGTCTTCTCTCTCCGTTCTCGATACAAGCGGCAAGAGAAGGCATCATTGAAGAACAAAGGGCATTTGCCAAAGCTATAGGGACATTTGTAAGTACTCTGTATTTACCCGAATATATTCCCCAGTATTCGGCTTTGATATCGGAGAACCCCTTCACATCCATCACATAGTTAAACAGGCCCTGATCTATCGTATCGCTTATGTTGTATATGGTCGTTGAGAGGATTACCGGAAGAACCGTGACGATGATAACAGAGAATATCCTGCCGAACGAATCGACATACTTCGCGTTATCCTTCATGATGTTCTTTCTCATCCTTCGCTTATGGACAAAGAACATTATCAGAAGTACCAATAGACCCGCTAAAGCTCCGGCACCCGTTCCGAGCGTACCTCCGGCAGCACCCCATGCGGGAGCAAATGCTTCGTCACGAAGGAGCGCGGCTACCTTAGTGCCGTATTCGTACAGGTATACACCCGCAACGATAGATATAACAGCATTGACTATCTGTTCTACCAGTTGTGAAAAAGCCGTCGGTACCATCGTCCCGAGGCCCTGGAAATATCCGCGTATGACACCCATGATCGCAACGATAAGAAGTGTCGGAGCAAGCATACGAAGTGCGATCGCACTTCTCGGCATACTCATAATGTTCCCCGCGAGCTTATCCGCACCAAACAGTACGATTCCGCAAGTTGCGCCTCCGGTGAGGATCGCGAACATCAACGCGCCGTGAAAGAACCTTCTGGCATTCCTGTACTGACCCTTTGCGGCTCTTGCTGCAACGAGCTTTGATACAGCAACCGGAAGCGAATATGATGATATTATGAGCATGATGGAATAGATCTGAAATGCCGCCGAATAGTATCCCATACCGGCGTCGCCGATCGTGTTCTGAAGAGGTATCCTGTATATGAATCCTATGATCCTGCTTATGATACCCGCGGCGGCAAGTATACCGCCCTGAACTATGAAATTGGAATTCTGAGGTCTGGTCTCGGTCATTATCATTTAACCGCAAGGAGAGGAAAATCTTTGCAAAGCCTCTCCATAATGATCTTCTGCCTTTCTTCCATTAATATCCTGTCCGACTCTTCCATATGATCGTAGCCGCACAGATGCAACATGCTGTGAACTATAAGGAAAGAGAATTCCCGCTGAATGTCATGTCCGTACTCTTCCGCCTGTGCCTCGCACCGCTCGGCCGATATCACGATATCGCCCAGTATAAGTTCACCGCTTTCCGGATCGAAACAATCGGAGTGATCTTCCGCATCCGTAAAATCGGACGGTGCGGGAAGTTCCGTCATCGGAAAGCTTAGCACATCCGTCGGTGAGTTTATGTTTCTCATCTCGTAGTTGATATCGCATATCTCGGAGTCATCCGTAACAAGGAGTGAAACGCACGTCTCGTACGGACAGTTTTCCTCTTCAAGTACCGCTTCAACGGATCTTTCGTACAGATTTCTGTAATCAAAATCCCACTTGATATCGACTTCGGAATCAAACAGACACGTCATTTGGTTTTCTTCTTTCCGCTCTTGGATTCGTAAGCTTCGTATGCCTTTACGATCTTCTGAACAAGAGGATGACGCACGACATCCCTGCTCGTAAGATTACAAAACGCTATGTCTTCAACGTTTGAAAGAACCTTTACCGCAACGTCGAGTCCCGAAACCGCACCGACCGCAAGATCCTTCTGCGTGCGGTCACCCGTGATAACAACTTTGCTTCCGAAACCTATCCTGGTCAGGAACATCTTCATCTGTGCGGGAGTCGTGTTCTGTGCTTCATCGAGAATGATATATGCGTTATCAAGCGTACGTCCCCTCATATATGCAAGAGGAGCGACCTCGATAAGTCCTTTTTCCATATTGCGCTGAAAACTGTCAGCACCCATTATCTGATAGAGCGCATCATAAAGCGGACGGAGATACGGATCGATCTTGCTCTGAAGATCTCCCGGAAGAAAACCTAGCTTTTCTCCGGCTTCAATGGCAGGTCTTGTCAGAATGATACGTCCGACTTCTTCTTTCTTGAACGCGGTAATCGCCATAGCCATCGCAAGATATGTTTTACCCGTTCCGGCAGGTCCGAGTCCGAACACGATCATATTCTTTTTGATCGCATCCACATATGCTTTCTGCCCGAGTGTTTTGGGTTTGACGGGTTTGCCGTTCATCGTATGGCAGATCATCGTATCATCCGCTTCAAGAAGCGAATCTTTGATGTTTTCGTTCTGCATTTCCACCGAATATCTCACCTGCTGTTCCGTAATAGTGTTTCCGCGCCTGGACAGTTCATACAGTTCATCGAGTATTCCCTGGGTTCTCATGACCGCATCGGGCTGTCCTATTATCTTGACTCTGCCGTCCCGCTCCACGACAGTCGTACCGAATGACTGCTCAATTATCTTGATATGGGAATCGAACGGGCCGAATATATTTCGAAGACTCTGTTCGTCTATGTAAAGATCATCCATTAATCGACTATACCTTTGATGAGTTTGTTCTTTGATACCGGATCCGACGAGAAAGAATATGCACCGCTAAGTCTCTCAAAGCCTTCCTTCAGCTTAGTATCGTCGTTTGCGTATACGGTTGCCACAGTCTCGCCTTTTGCGACCTTCTCTCCGACCTTTTTGTTTAAATATATTCCGACCGACAGATCTATGACATCCTCTTTGCTCCTTCTGCCGCCGCCTAAAAGAAGGCTTGCAATACCGACTTCTTCGCTCATGATCGACGAAACATAGCAATCGTTTTCGGCTTTAAACTCCATAGTCTTGGAGGCTTTTGGCAGATTATCGGGATTATATACATCCTCACGATCACCGCCCTGCGCCTCAATGAAATCAGCAAGCTTATCAAGCGCTTTACCGCTTGATATGGAATCCTCGAGCATACGTCTTGCCTCATCTGTATCTGAGGCCTTACCCGCAAAGTTGACCATATGGCTTCCGAGTGTCAGGCACAGTTCGATAAGATCATCGGGACCCTTCCCTTTGAGAGTATCTATCGCCTCCCTGACTTCGATCGCATTTCCTACGGCACGTCCGAGCGGCTGATCCATATCGGAAACTACGGCCATTGTCCTGACATTTGAGAGTTTGCCTATAGACACCATCTTCTTTGCAAGTTCAAAAGCGTCCTCATCGTTTTTCATGAATGCTCCGCTTCCGGATTTTACATCAAGCACAATACCGTCCGCACCGGCGGCCAGCTTCTTGCTCATTATCGAGCTTGCAATAAGGGACATATTGTCGACCGTCGCGGTAACATCGCGAAGAGCATACAGAAGCTTATCCGCGGGAGCCAGATCTTTTGTCTGACCCATTATGGATATACCGACCGTATTGACGTTTCTGATAAACTCGTCATTTGATATCGAGGTTGAAAATCCCTTAAAGCTCTCAAGCTTATCTATTGTGCCTCCCGTGTGGCCGAGACCTCTTCCGCTCATCTTGGCAACCGGGACACCGAGGCTTGCAACCATCGGGGTAAGTACAAGAGATGTCTTGTCCCCGACACCTCCCGTGGAATGTTTGTCGACCTTGAAACCGTTTATGGCAGACAGATCAAGAGTCTCACCTGAATGAAGCATTGCCTGAGTGAGCCATACGGTCTCTTCATCATCCATACCCTTGTAGAATATGGCCATCATAAGTGCGGAGACCTGATAATCCGGGATCTCTCCCTTTACATATCCGTTTATGAAGAAATCAATCTCTTCCTTTGAAAGCTTACCGCCGTCTCTCTTGTTTCTGATAATATCAACCATCAACATGATCTGTCACCATTTAAAAACGTTTGTTATTTATTGCTGAGATACTCGTGAATACCTTTTGCCGCTGTCTTTCCGGCACCCATTGCAAGGATGACCGTTGCCGCACCGGTAACTGCATCACCGCCGGCAAATACACCGGGTTTGCTTGTAGCTCCTGTCTCTTCGGTAGCCACGATACATTTTCTCTTATTCGTATCAAGTCCTTTTGTTGTCGAGCTGATAAGCGGGTTCGGACTTGTACCGAGAGACATGATGACCGTATCCACATCTATCGTAAATTCCGATCCGGGAATCTCTTTCGGTGATCTTCTTCCGGATTCGTCGGGTTCACCGAGTTCCATCCTGATGCACTTAATTCCTTTTACCCAGCCGTTCTCGTCAACCAGTATCTCTGTGGGATTCGTAAGAAGATTAAATACAATGCCCTCTTCTTTGGCATGATGTACCTCTTCCACTCTTGCGGGAAGCTCTTCCTCCGATCTTCTGTATACTATTGTTACATCCGCTCCCAGTCTGAGCGCCGTTCTGGCCGCATCCATCGCAACATTACCGCCGCCCACAACGGCTACTTTCTTACCGGGGCGGATAGGCGTATCGTAATCATCTATGAAAGCCTTCATGAGATTGCTTCTCGTAAGGTATTCGTTTGCCGAGAACACACCGCTGGCCGTCTCACCGGGGATACCCATGAACTTCGGAAGGCCTGCGCCCGAACCGATGAATACAGCTTCGAATCCTTCCTTGTCCATAAGATCGTCGATCGTGACGCTCTTACCGATGACAACGTTAGTCTCTATCTTGACTCCGAGTGATTTTACATTCTCGATCTCTTTCTTAACGACCTCATCCTTCGGAAGACGGAACTCGGGGATACCGTACACAAGTACACCGCCGGGCTCATGAAGAGCTTCGAATATCGTAACGTCGTATCCGAACTTTGCAAGATCGCCTGCACATGTAAGACCGGCAGGACCGGAACCGATGACCGCAACCTTGCGTCCGTTCGTACTTTCGGGCTTCTTGGGTTTGATACCGTTCTGTCTTGCATAGTCGGCAACAAATCTCTCAAGCTTACCGATCGAAACACTCTCGCCTTTGATACCGCGGATACACTTGCCTTCACACTGGCTCTCCTGAGGACACACTCTTCCGCATACGGCAGGAAGTGCACTCGACTTACCGATCACGTATCCGGCCTCTTCAAAGTTACCTTCCTTAACCTCCTTGATGAAGCCGGGAATATCAATTGCAACAGGGCAGGCCTTAACGCACTGAGCGTTCTGACATGTCAGGCATCTTTTTGCCTCCTCTACGGCCTCATCAGCATTATATCCGAGACACACCTCGTCAAAGTTTGTGGCGCGTACTTTGGGATCCTGTTCTCTGACAGGTACTTTCTTCATAACATCCATTTCTATCCTCCTAAATCTACGTAACAGACGGACGCTCGGCCATCTGAAATCGACTTCGTCGATACGGCCTCGCGGTGTTGGCAGGTTCCTCCCACTTCGTGGGCCCCTCCTACGAACAATTTCCACAGCCACCGTGGTGTGTATCGCCTTCCTGCTCCGCAAGAAGTGCACGTCCTTCATCGGTCTTATAAAGATTCTGACGTTTCATCGCCTGATCGAAATCAACAAGATGTCCGTCGAATTCAGGCCCGTCAACACAGGCAAACTTGACTTCGTCTCCGACTATCAGTCTGCATGCGCCACACATTCCGGTACCGTCAACCATTATCGGATTCATGGATACGATCGTCGGAATACCGAGTTCTTTCGTAAGAAGGCATACGAACTTCATCATGATCATAGGGCCGATCGCGATACACACGTCGTACTTGATCCCCTGATTCTCGACAAGATCTTTGATCACTTCCGTGACCATGCCTTTTCTCTGATATGATCCGTCATCGGTAGTTATATAAAGGTTTCCGGCAACGGCTTTCATCTTGTCCTCAAGTATTACGAGATCTTTTGTCTTTGCACCGACTATGACATCGGCATCGATTCCATGCTCGTGGAGCCATTTGACCTGAGGATAAACAGGTGCGGTTCCGAGTCCGCCTCCGACGAACAGGATCTTTTTCTTCTTGAGTGACTCTATGTCTTCACTGACAAATTCCGAAGGACGTCCGAGAGGTCCGACGAAATCGCGGAATGAATCTCCAGCCTTAAGTTTCTGCATTTTCGTTGTAGACGCTCCAATCGTCTGAACAACGATCGTGATCGTGCCCTTCTGCCTGTCGTAATCGCAGATAGTAAGCGGTATACGCTCACCTCTCTCATCCATCTTAACGATGACAAACTGTCCGGGTTCGCATGCAGCCGCCACACGCTTTGCCTCAACTTCCATAAGGAAGATGTTAGAGGCCAGGTCACATGCCTTTAAAATCTTATACATTTTTTCTCCTCCTTGCTAAACCTGAACAACTCTCCGCTTTTTATATCAACGGCAAACATTCTGCCTGTCGAAGAATTTCCTTCATATTCCCTGATTATGTAATACGACCTTTCCGCATCGGAAAATCCGTACTCCGCCTTATATGATTTTCCGAGGGTGATCTCGCCGAGGCTTGCCAGCTGGTATGAAATTGCGTATTCAGCCATGTCCTTCGCAACGGCGACATTCATGTTGAGATTGTAATTTGCAACGACCGGTTCGGATACGAGTCCGTTGCTGCTGACGCAGATAAACGAGTAAGTACTCTTTCCTATAGGCATCAGGAAGGGTTCCGAATACTCCTTGGATTCAACAGTCGGAACACTTCCGTCGGTCGTGTAATATACCGTTTTGTCTTCGGGAGCCAGCACACCGATAAGCTCCGGCTTCGTGATCGTTCCGGATTCCACAAGAAGCTCCGGAGGATTGGGAACATCAAGCTCCACCTCATATGTGTTGGTCACTACCTCACTGACGATTCCTTTTTCGTTTATATTTATAGCGGATATGACCGTTGTTCCTTCCTCGAGAGGGATAGGACCCATATACGAAAACGATTCTTCGGTCGGAGTCGAACCGTCGACCGTGTAATATATCGTTCCCTCACCCGGGACGGACAACTTGATCGGATCCGGTTCGATATATGTTCCGGATTCAAGCGAGAATGACGGTGATATCGACACATAATCGGAATAACGAAGAGCCAGCGTCGAATCCTTGCTGTTGTTTATAAGTTCGTTGATCCCTTTGTTGTCGCCTTCCGTCTTATAGCAGTCCACTATCCTGTCGTAGAGCGTTACATCGTCCGGATAATAGTTGAGTGCATCATACAGTACGGCGATCGCAGCATCATAGTTATGATCCGCGATATAAATATCGGCAAGGAGCATCTTCCCGGTCTTGTCATTATCAAGGCTGTTTAAATGCTTCGCCGTTTTGATCGCCTTTTTGAGATCTCCGCTTTCAAATTCGGCGGTTGCTTTCGCAAACTGGTGATCATACGAAAAATATCTGGCGATCGCTATCCCGCCGATTATACAGCCGATAACGAACACGGCGCCGATTGACGCAAGAAGCACAGCCAGCTTCTTGTTTATGACAGGCTTTGCTTTGGCGTTATTGCCTTTGGTATCTTTCTTCGGCTTCATCCTGACGGGAGGTTTGACCCCGCCTATTTCTTTTGTTATATCAGGCTTTTGGAGCACACCTGACAGATCCGGTATCTCCGTCGTCTTCGACAGAGCTGCCACATCTATATTGTCCTCGAGCTTTATCTCGAAATCGGAGACGATTATAATCTCTTCCCCGCAGACCGGACAATACATGTAGCCTTCCGGAATAAAAGCATTACAGACTTTACACTGCATTACCTGCTATCTCCGTTTGGCCGCTTTAACGCAATTGACCATGAGCATTGCGATCGTCATCGGTCCGACACCTCCCGGTACCGGAGTGATCGCACTTGTGTGGGGTGCAACATCATCGTAATCGACGTCGCCGCAAAGCTTTCCGTTATCCATACGATGGATACCGACATCAATTACAACGGCGCCTTCTTTGATGTATTCGGCCGTTATCATCTTTGGCTTTCCGACCGCAGCAACAAGAATATCCGCTCTTTTACAAACACTCTTCAGATCCTTCGTTCTGGAATGGCACACCGTAACCGTACCGTTGTTTGCCAAAAGAAGGAGTGCCATCGGCTTGCCGACAATATTGCTTCGTCCGATAACGACACACTCTTTACCCTCTATCGAAATATCGCTTCTCTTTAACAGTTCAATAATTCCCGCGGGAGTACAGCTTATAAATCCGTCCTGTCCTATACAAAGGTTTCCCACGGATTCCGGATGAAATCCGTCAACGTCTTTTAACGGTGAAATCCTGTTTATGATCTTCTTATCATCAATATGTTTAGGAACGGGAAGCTGGACAAGAATCCCGTTAATATCATCATCGCAGTTGAGATCATCGATAAGCTTCAGGAGTTCTTCCTCGGTAGTCTCCTCGGGAAGTTCAAAAGACTTCGATCCTATCCCTATGTATTCACAGGCCTTCTTCTTATTCCCGACATAAACGCTGCTTGCCGGATCCGACCCGACCTGTATAACGGCAAGTGTAGCCTTTAATCCGCTTTCGGCCACTTCCTGTTTAAGTTCATCCTTGATCGTTGTGCTTATAAGTTTACCGTCAATGATCTTTGGCATTGCTTCCTCCTGCACTTTAAAATAATCCGGTTATCTTTCCGTTCTCATCGACATCGATATCAAACGCCGCAGGCTTCTTCGGAAGACCCGGCATCGTCATGATGTTACCCGTAAGAGCCACAATGAATCCGGCTCCGGCTGACACATACATATCCCTTACATTAAGAGTGAATCCTTCGGGACGACCAAGAAGCGCAGGGTCATCCGAAAGCGAATACTGTGTCTTCGCCATGCATACGGGAAGCTTGTCAAATCCCTGCTTCTCCAGTTCAGCCATCTTTTTTATAACGCTGTCGGCAAAGTTTACAGTGCCTGCTCCGTATATTTCTTTGGCAATCGTCTCTATCTTTTCTTTTATGGAAATATCAAGATTATAGAGCGGTTTGTAATCACTCTTCCTGTTCTCAAGCGTATCAAGAACAGCTTTCGCAAGCTCTTCCCCGCCTTCACCGCCTTTGGCCCAAACTTCGGACAGTGCGAAACTGCAGTCTTTCTTCTCGCAAAACTCTTTGACAAAGCTTAGTTCCGCATCTGTATCGGAAACGAAGCGGTTAAGTGTTACTACAACCGGAATGCCGTATTTCTGAATATTTTCGATATGCTTCTCGAGATTGACAATACCCTTTTTAAGAGCATCAAGATTCTCGTTCGAAAGGTTCTCCTTCGATACTCCTCCGTTATATTTAAGAGCCCTCACGGTAGCAACTATAACGCACGCATCCGGGCGAAGACCGGCCTCGCGGCACTTGATGTCAAGAAACTTCTCGGCGCCAAGATCAGCACCGAACCCGGCCTCGGTGATCGCTATATCTCCCATTTTAAGCGCAGCTTTTGTTGCTCTTACGGAATTGCATCCGTGTGCGATATTTGCAAACGGACCGCCGTGAACAAGTGCCGGCGTATGCTCGAGAGTCTGTATCAGATTGGGCTTTACGGCATCTTTCAGAAGTGCCATCATCGAGCCAACCGCATGAATATCATTCGCGGTGACTATATTTCCGTTAATGTCATATGCAACAACCATTCGGGACAGTCTTCTTCTAAGATCGTCAAGATCCGATGCAAGACAGAGGATCGCCATGATCTCGGATGCGACGGTTATGACGAAATGATCCTCACGGACAAAACCGTCCGCCTTGGCTCCGAGTCCGACAACAATATTACGAAGCACCCTGTCATTCATGTCTTCACATCGCTTGAGCACGATATTTCTCGTATCTATATTAAGTTCGTTTCCCTGCTGAATATGGTTATCAAGAAGCGCGGCGCACAGATTGTTTGCACTCGTTATCGCGTGAAAATCACCCGTGAAGTGAAGATTGAGTTCGTCCATCGGGACCACCTGGGAATAACCTCCTCCGGCAGCTCCGCCCTTAAGCCCGAAACAAGGTCCGAGCGAAGGCTCTCGAAGTGCGAGTATCGCATTCTTTCCGAGACGGTTAAGACCCATAGCAAGACCGATACTTGTCGTTGTCTTGCCTTCTCCCGCCGGTGTCGGATTGATCGCCGTAACAAGAACAAGTTTACCGTTCTCTTTGCTGTCTATGCTTCTAAGGTATTCCTCGGTAATCTTACACTTATACTTTCCGTACAGTTCAATATCATCATCAGTCAGGCCGAGCCCCGTGGCAACTTCGGAAATGGGCAGCATTTTCGCGCTCTGCGCGATCTCAATATCTGTCTTCATTGATGATTCTTCTCCTCCAGCATTTCGTTGAATTCGTCCGATGTCATAAGGATGCGCCTCGGTTTGGTTCCCTCTTCGGGACCGACTACACCCTCGTCGCAAAGCTGATCCATTATACGGGCAGCTCTGTTGAACCCTACCTTAAACCTTCTCTGAAGCATTCCGATGCTTGCTTTCTGTGATTCGATAACTGCCTGCCCGGCTGCGGCAAACAGATCGTCATATACTCCGCTCGGATCCACAAGTCCGGGAGATCCGGATGATGAAGATCCTGCGGCTCCTGCCTCTACGGCCGACTGTGCCTTGAGATCATAAGTATCTCCGTCGGTCTGACTCTTAAGATACTCAACTACACGTGCAACTTCGTCGTCGGAGACGAAAGCACCCTGAACTCTCGCAGGCTTATTGTATCCTCTCGGATAGAAGAACATGTCTCCGTTTCCGAGAAGTCTCTCAGCACCCGCCATATCCAGTATCGTTCTCGAATCAACATTTGACGAAACGGAGAATGCGATACGGCTGGGCATGTTCGCTTTGATCAGTCCTGTTATGACATCAACGGAAGGACGCTGCGTTGCAAGGATCAGGTATATTCCGGCCGCCCTCGCAAGCTGAGCCAGACGGCAAATGGATTCCTCAACCTCTTTGGCCGCCACCATCATAAGATCCGCAAGCTCGTCAACTACTATGACGATCTGCGGCATCTTAGAGTGCTCTCCGTCTGCCGTAAGCGAAGGATCCGATGCGAGCTTCGCATTGTATCCCTTCATGTCACGAACCTCAAGCTGCGCAAATTTCTGATAACGCTCCGTCATCTCATTGACAGCCCAGGCAAGCGCCGAACTTGCCTTCTTCGGATCAGTAACGACAGGTATCAGAAGATGAGGTATTCCGTTATATACGGACAGTTCAACCATCTTCGGATCTATCATTATGAGCCTTACTTCCGAAGGCGAGGCTTTGTAAAGTATGCTCATGATGAGCGTATTGATACAAACGGATTTACCCGATCCGGTCGCGCCGGCAATGAGAAGATGCGGCATCTTTGCGATGTCGGTAACAACAATATCTCCGGCAAGGTCCTTACCGACCGCAAACGCGACCTTTGAATCAAACTTCTTGAAAGCGGAACTCTCGATGAGTTCACGGAAATGCACCATGGTGCTCTCTTTGTTCGGAAGCTCTATTCCGACCGCTTTCTTGCCGGGTATCGGAGCTTCGATCCTGATATCTTTGGCGCCGAGACTCATCATTATGTCATCGGCAAGTCCCGTTATCTTCTTGACGGACACGCCGGTAGGCATCTGTATCTCGTATCTTGTAACTGCGGGTCCTCTCGAACTGCCGAGTATCTGTATCTCAAGTCCGAAATTCGCAAGCGTCTCTTTAAGTTCCCTTGCTGTCTCATTAAGCTCCGCGGTAGGATTGATCTTCTCGGTGATCTTCACCGCATTGAGAAGGTCCGCGGTGGGAAGTTTGATCCTGCCGCCTTTTGTACCGCGTATGGATTTGCCGCGAGTGACAACTCCCGATTCGGGTGCGGGCTTGCGATTTTCTTCCGCAAGATTGATTCCGTGAGAAGTCTTGGGTTTGACCTTCGGAACAACCTCATTGGTCTTCCTCTTGTCGAATATATCAGCTACGTCGCCGTATTCCTCCTCAAACGTTTCCGCATCGTCAACATACATATCGCGCTCGTATGCTTCCTTTTGTGCGGCATCCTCTTCGGAGCTTATGCTTATACGGTGGCGTGTCTTAACATTCGGTCTCGGGGTTTCCGTAGGCTCGGGTACACCGAACAGTTCCTCTTCACTGGCCCCTTCGTAAAATCCCGTGATCTCGGTTACTTCACCGCTGTAGTCGCGCTTCTCGAGCTTGGTACCGGACATAAGTCCTCCGGCCTCTTCAACCGGAGTCTCTTCTTCCTCTTTAGGTTCCTTGTGTATCGTTGAAACATAGGAATCGGAACTTCCGTAGAACATCGACTCGGGCCCCCGGATCGCCGTAAGTTCTTCCTCGCTTACAACGCTCTCGCCGGGATATGTATAAGTGTCATCGGCCTCTTCTTCGATCTCATCGACCTCAAGTTCGGCCTCTTCATAAGCGAGAGGTTCCAGATCCTTCGGCGCGTTCTTCTTCAGATCGCTTGCATCGAAATGCACTCTTCCCGCGTTCTCGGCCTTGCGTTCCTCGGCACGACGTTTTCTCTCCTCAAGCTGTGCTTCACGCTTTGCCTCCTGCCTGGCCACATGCTTCTCATGTGATGCCCGGCGCTTCTCCCATCGTTCGAGATCGCGCTCCTCTCTCTCCATGCTCCTGACTTCGTTAAGTTTACGTCGATACTCGGCATTACGCCTCGCATCCTCGCTTAAGATCTTCGTTCCCTCCTTAATGCTTGTGAAGAACGATCTGTCCGTAAGAAGCACTATACAAATGATAAACAGAACGATCAGGATAACGATCGTTCCGGCAATTCCGATATATTTCCACAGAAAGCGTGCAAGCACGCCGCCTATGAATCCCCCGTTCTTTGCGCTGTCGTTATATAAAGATCCGAAATCGACATCCGCTATCCTTGCGGGATCGATAAACTTCGAGCCGAAGATCAACTGGGCGGTGATGCACAGAATGATGATCAGAGCAATGCTGGCGGAAAGCTTAACCTTTGCCACCTTTTCCCATTTATTTGATATCAGGATCGCGCTTACGATAAAGAAAATGAACGGGAACAGATATCCGACCATTCCGAGTACTCCGACAAGAATATCGTGAACGGCGGTAAAAGACCCGAGCAGTTTACAACACCCGAGAAACATCAGTATCGCGACACCGAGAGCTCCGAATAGAAGTATCTCTTCCGCTATACCGGGATTCTGGTTCTTTTTAAGTTTTTTCCTCGATCCGGTTGAGGGTTTCCTTCCTCTGCTAGACCCCTTTGCCAATTGTCTCCACCTCGTGATTTTCCCTTATTGATTCCCCGTAAAAATGCCTATCTCTTGACGAAGTAGACGATTATAGAAACGATACCCATAAGCGCACAATACGCTGCAAAAAACTTAAAGTATCTGCTTACGATGATATTCATGATCAGCCGAAGCGCAACGTATCCGATGATCGCCGCGATCAGCATACCGACGATAAAACATCCGACATCTCCGGCCGTTACCGACTCGGTCCCTATGTCAAAAAGTTCGAGAACGAGCGCTCCGAGAACCGCGGGGATGCTCATTATGAACGAATACTTTGCTGCAAACTTACGATCAAGTCCCAATAACAGTCCGGCTACGATCGTGGTACCGCTTCTCGAAAGTCCCGGAAGTGTAGCTACACCCTGCGCCGTACCGATGGCAAACGCATCACCGTAATTGGCTTCTTTGAGCTTCCTGTCACCGTCTGCGAGAAAATCGGACATCGCAAGTATCGCGCCCGTACAAATCAGACATATGCCGGTAACGATAAGATTGCCGGATGTGAATTCAACGACATCCTTCATGAACACACCGATTATTCCGGTTGGAACCGTTGAAATGATAAGCATCAATACGAACTTGCGGTACGGATTGTCGATGACCCTGACATACTCCGGATCCCTTCCGCCGGAGAGGCTCTTTCCGAGAGCAGCTATGTTCAGTCCTATGTCACGGCACATCCCGCCGAACTCAATGACAAGTCTGAGTACATCCTTGTAAAATACCGCCACTATAGCGATAAGCGTCGCAAAATGAAGCAATATGTCAAACAGAATGCTGTTATCACCAGTATCAAACAATGCTTTAATAAGCCCGAGGTGTCCCGAAGACGAAACCGGCAGAAATTCCGTCAGACCCTGTATGACACCCATAAGAATGGCTTTGCCTATACTCATATCTTTCCTTTCCGTAAGAGGCCTTAAAGGCTATGAAAAATTCCGAAATATTATACCAGAAAACGCCCTTTTGTTCAATGTTTGCGGCGTCTCTTCTTCTTTACCGGAGCATGGTAATACTTGAGCTCCTCGGGAGTAAAATACGTACACGAAAATGCACTTACGCTAAGCGCGGGAACATTGATCCTTATCGAGAATTCACGTCCGTCACATTCGTCGGCCTTGGACCTTTTCACTCTCGGATTCCCGACTCCTCTTCCGCCGAATGCGGGATCGTCACTCGAGAATATCTCTTTGTACTTGCCCGGGAACGGAACACCAATCTTGTAATCCGTTCTGTCTATATCGGCAAAGTTAACGACCACGAGGATGTTGTTGCCCTCTTTATCCTTGCGGAGGAACACAAGGATCGTCTCGTTTGCGGATATGTTGTTGATCCACTCGAATCCGTCGGCGTTATTGTCAAGTTCGTAAAGCGCCGGTGTATCCTTGTAGAATCCGATCAAAGACCTCATGTAATCGTTCAGTTTGATATGATCTTCATACTGCAGAAGATCCCACTGAACGCTTCTCTTCTCGTTCCATTCATCCCACTCGCCTATATCCTGTCCCATGAACAGAAGCTTTTTGCCGGGATGCATATACATGAACCCGAGCGATGCACGAAGGTTTGCAAACTTCCGGTCACGTTCTCCGGGCATCTTCGAAAGAAGCGAAGCCTTACCGTGAACAACCTCATCATGCGAGAATACGAGAATGAACTTCTCGCTGTACGCATATATCATTGAGAACGTAAGCTCCCCGTAATGACCGCTCCTGTATAGAGGATCGAGCCGTATGAATCCGAGAAAATCATTCATCCAGCCCATATTCCACTTGTAGTCAAACCCAAGACCGTCGTCATCAAGATCACCCGTTACCTTCGGCCATTCGGTCGACTCCTCGGCGATCATAAGGGCCCCGGTATTCATCTTTTTATTGATCGAATTGAGATGCTTTAACATCTCCTCGGCTTCGATGTTCTCGTTACCGCCGTATATGTTTCTGACCCAGTCTCCGCCGCGGCGTCCGTAATCAAGATAAAGCATCGATGCGACCGCATCCATCCTGATTCCGTCGGCGTGATATTTATTCACCCAGAAAAGTGCATTAGCGATAAGAAAATTCGATACTTCAGGCCGTCCGTAATTAAAACACAGCGTACCCCAGTCGGGATGATTCGCGCGTCTCGGATCCATATGCTCGTACAGACACGTTCCGTCAAAGTTGGACAGGCCCTGTACGTCTCTCGGGAAGTGCGCCGGAACCCAGTCAAGAATGACACCTATACCGCCCTCATGCATTTTGTCCATGAAATACATAAAATCTTCGGGCGTTCCGTAACGAGATGTCGGCGCATACATTCCTATGACCTGATATCCCCACGACTCGTCAAAGGGATGTTCCATAACAGGCATGAGTTCTATATGCGTATAGCCCATCTTCCGAACATACGGAAGTATCTCATCGGCAAGTTCCCTGTAGTTGAGAAACTCTCTGTCGTCCCCGGGCTTCCTGAAACTTCCGAGATGTATCTCGTATACCGAAAAAGGTTTGTCTTTGGCGTTAAGATCCGCTCTCTTTTCAACAAACTCTTTGTCATGCCATTTATATTTATCGATATCAAATACAACCGATGCGCTGTCGGGACGAAGCTGTGCGAAATATCCGTATGGATCTGCCTTAAGACTGACCATACCGCCTTTAAGCTTCAACTCATACTTATATATGTCTCCCTCTCCGACTTCCGGAATGAATATCTCAAACACGCCCGAATCTCCGAGGCGCTGCATCTGATGACACCTTCCGTCCCATTCGTTGAAGTCACCGACAACGGAAACTCTTACTGCATTGGGCGCCCATACGGCGAAGTTTGTACCTTTGACACCGTCACTCTTTCTGACATGGGCACCGAGATATTCGTAAATGTCATAGCATATTCCGGCATTGAATGTGCGAAGAGGCTTCTGATCTATAGCGGATCTGAACCTGTACGGATCCTCGGCAATAAAAGTCTCTTTCCCCTTCGTAACCTTATATCTGTATGAGATCTTTGTCTTAACGACGGAACGTATCAGCACGGAGAAGAAACCTTCCTCGTCCATCTTGTCCATCTTGTATTCCTTGTCCTTGACGATGACGGAGCACTTGTCCGCGCCGGGGAAGAAGCACGATATCATCCATCCTCCCTTGACGAAGTGTGCGCCGAGATATCCGTGCGGATCGTCCTCCTCCGAGTAGACGATCTGCTCGACTCTCGCCCAGTCCATCATCTTATATAATTTCCTGTCCATAACTTCTCCGTTTAATGATTTTGGCGATTTGCGTCTACTGTTCTATCTCATGAATAAACAAACCGCTTCTGAGCTTAGGTTCAAACCAAGTCGATTTGGGCGGCATCAGAAGATTCGCATCGGCAACCGCAAACAGTTCTCCGATACTTGTCGGATACATTGAAAAAGCGATCTTACAATCCTCGGCCACTCTTCGCTCGAGTTCTTCGAGACCGCGTATACCGCCGACAAAGTCAATCCTCTTATCGGTCTTGGGATCATCTATCCCGAATATAGGTCCGAGCACATTGTTCTGAAGCACGGAAACGTCAAGTCCTTCAACAGGATCTTCGGGGATCATCTTTTTGTCAAATTCAAGACTGAACCATTTACCGTCCGTATATACTCCGACACATCCCTTTTTATTCGGCTTATATGCACTCTTTTCCTCTTTGATGGTTCCAAGCTTATCAAGTTTTTCAAGGATCTCCTTTGCGGTGTGTCCGTTTAAATCCTTAACAACCCTGTTATAATCCATTATCATAAGTTCCTCATCGGCAAACAGGACCGAAAGGAAATAGTTGAACTGCTCACTCCCGTCATAGTCCGGATGCGATTCGCGGCGCTTAAGACCTACCTTCACAGCCGATGCGCATCTGTGATGGCCGTCGGCAATATAGATCGCGTTAGTATCAGAAAACGCATCCCCGATAGTCCTGATATCCTTGTCCTCCCTTATCACCCATACTCTGTGAGTAATACCGTCCGGGGACGTAAAATCATATAGCGGAGACGTTTTCTTTACCGCCGCGATCACGGCTTTAATATCATCCCTGCCACGGTACGCCAGGAATATCGGACCGGTCTGAGCACTGAGTGCGTCAACGTGATTGATCCTGTCGACTTCTTTGTCGGCACGGGTGTTCTCATGCTTTTTAATAACGCCCGCTATATAATCATCGATCGAAGCACAGCCGACTATTCCGGTCTGGCTCCTTCCGTCCATAATAAGCTCATAAATGTAATAACACGGCGTGGAATCCATGACGAAAGTATTGTCATCGATCCTCTTTTTCATTAACGATCTTGCCTTCTCATATACGCGCGCATCATATGTGTCGACATCATCGGGAAGCTGTGTCTCTGCCCTGTCGATGCAAAGAAACGACAAGGGTTCACGTTTCGTCTCGATCGTTGCTTCCGCGCGGTTATACACATCATAAGGAAGTGCCGCCACACGCGATGCGATATCCTGTCTCGGTCTTATAGCACAAAACGGTTTTACGACTGCCATATATCATCCTCCAAGCCGTGCCCGTCAGCGATCAAAATACACAATATATTGTAGAATGGCAAATACGATCACACACTATACACGACTTTACTATTGTACCAAAAATGTCCATGCTTTGACAATATAATAATAAGAATGTTAATATCATTTCATGAAAACGTCCCGAAGACCGATTTAACGGGATTTTACAAAGGAGAACGATATGACTTCAGAAGATGCGGCATTTCTTGCCAGGATCAACGAATATGCGGAAAAGGTACTCGGGGACATAGATCCCCAGAAGACTCACGTATCGGAGCAGCTCGAGAAGCTCCGTCCGATCATGCAGGAACTTGCGATGGAATATAAAACGGATGTCGAAGACGTGTTCATAAAATACATGGACCTTGCCAGTGAAGCCAATGTTACGGCTGATGCCGAGTTCAAGGCCAAGTACGGCGAAGACGACATCATGGACCTGCCTATCAGATGAAAAAAGAAGGACTGACATATTTGCAATTCGGCAAACAGTCAGTCCTTCTTCTGTTTCGGTTATTATTTGATCACGCGGACACGTATAACCCCTTCTATCGCCGACAGCTTGTCAACGAATTCGGGCGTGATATCGGAATCCACATCTATCATCGTATAAGCATATTCACCCTTTGATGAATTAACCATATCCGAAATATTGATTCCTGCCTCGGAGAATATACCCGAGAATCTGGCGATCATGTTCGTAACGTTCTTGTGATGGATCGTCACACGGCCAAGTGTCGTGCAAACACCCATATCAGCCTTCGGATAGTTGACGGAATTGACGATGTTACCGTTTGAAAGGTAATCTATCATCTCTTTGACCGCCATCTTTGCACAGTTATCTTCGGACTCTTCGGTTGAAGCTCCGAGATGCGGTATAACGATACATCCTTCGGCGTTTGCCGTAACAGGGTTCGGGAAATCCGATACATACTTTGCAACCTTACCCTTCTTGATACCGTCTATGACTGCCTGCTCATCGCAAAGAAGATCCCTTGCGAAGTTAAGAATCACAACACCGTCCTTCATTTTATCTATGGCTTCGGCATTGATCGTATTTCTTGTAGAATCCATGAGAGGAACATGGATCGTGATTATATCGCAGTTTGCATAGATATCATCAACAGAGAGCACATGCTTTATGTCTCTTGAAAGATTCCATGCCGCATCAACCGAAATATAAGGATCGTATCCGTAAACTTCCATTCCGAGATGCTTTGCGGCATTTGCAACTCTCACACCGATAGCTCCGAGACCGATGATACCGAGCTTCTTATCCATGATCTCGTTACCGGCGAAGTTCTTCTTCTCTTTCTCTGCGAGCTTTGCGATATCCGGATTATCCTTGTTATCATGAACCCAGTTTATACCGCCTACTATATCACGGCACGCGAGAAACATTCCCGCGAACACAAGCTCTTTTACTCCGTTGGCGTTTGCGCCGGGTGTATTGAATACAACGATACCTTTCTCGGCACATTTATCAAGCGGAATGTTGTTGACTCCGGCACCTGCTCTTGCCACGCACAGAAGCTTATCGGGAAGCTCCATCTCGTGCATTGATGCGGAACGAACAAGCACACCGTCGGCATCCTTAACATCATCAACTTTTGCAAAATCGGAGCCGAATCCGTCGAGTCCGACCTGAGCAATGGGATTTAAACACGTATAGCGAAACATCATGCATTCTCCTTTTCAAACTTCTCCATGAAAGCAACAAGCTTTTCAACGCCTTCTATCGGCATCGCATTGTACATGCTCGCTCTCATTCCGCCTACCGTCTTGTGACCCTTAAGGTTAACGAATCCGGCATCGGTCGCTTCTTTGATGAACTTTGCATCAAGATCGGCATCACCCGTAACAAAAGGTGCGTTCATCAGAGATCTGTCCTTGGGAACTACAGTACCTTTGAACATTTTCGACGAATCAAGATAATCATAGAACACTTTAGCCTTCTTCTCGTTACGCTCTTTCATAACTTCAAGGCCGCCCATCTTCTTGATCCACTTGAACACCTTACCGCAGATGTAGATCGTGTAGCACGGAGGTGTGTTGTAAAGCGAAAGTGCATCGGCCTGAGTCTTCCACTTAAGGAGAGTCGGAGTTCCGGGAAGAACATCATCCGTTATAAGATCTTCTCTGATGACTGCGATAACACAGCCGGCAGGACCTACGTTCTTCTGAACGCCGCCGTAAACAACACCGTACTTTGTTACGTCCATGGGTTCTGACAGGAAACATGAACTTACATCGGCGACAAGCGTCTTACCCTTCGTATTGGGAAGCTCCTTGTACTTTGTTCCGTATATCGTATTGTTTTCACAAATGTAAACATAATCCATATCGTCAGTGATCGGAAGATCGCTGCAATCGGGAATATATGAAAAAGTCTTGTCCGCGGAAGAAGCAAGCTCAACCGCCTCACCGTAAAGCTTTGCCTCAGCGAATGCCTTCTTGGCCCACTGTCCCGTGATGATATATCCGGCCTTCTTGTTCTTCATAAGGTTCATCGGAACTTCCGCAAAAAACTGCGAAGCACCTCCTTGAAGGAACAGTACCTTGTAATTGTCGGGAATACCGAGAACATCTCTGAAATCCGCCTCGGCCTCTTTGATGATCCCGTCGAACACTTTCGATCGATGGCTCATCTCCATAACCGACTGGCCGCTTCCTTTGTAATTGAGCATCTCATCTGCAGCTTCTTTGAGGACTTCCTCGGGTAAAACTGCGGGACCTGCCGAAAAGTTATAGACTCTTTCCAACTTAATCTCCTCCTATCAGCCTAAATCATCAGCATCGAACACTTCGGATATCGCAGCACCCGGTGATACCATCGGGAACACTTTATCGTCACTGTCAATGACACATTCTATCATAACGGGGGCTTTCATTTCAATCGCCTTCTTGAGCGCGGGAACGACCTCCTCCTTCTTCGTTACTCTGATGGCTGCACAGCCGAGGCCTTCCGCCACCTTACAGTAATCGACCTTGTCCGTAAGCACGGTATTCGAATACCTCTTTTCGTAGAACAGGGTCTGCCACTGTCTTACCATTCCGAGAACCGAATTGTTTATGACGATCTGGATTATCGGAATATTGAATCTGCTTGCCGTTGCAAGTTCGTTCATGTTCATTCTGAAGCAGCCGTCACCGCCTATATTGCAGACGATCTTGTCGGGACGTCCGACTTTTGCGCCGATACATGCACCGAGTCCGTAACCCATCGTTCCGAGTCCACCCGAAGACAGGAAAGTTCTGGGTTCCTTGTACCTGTAGTACTGTGCCGCCCACATCTGGTGCTGTCCGACATCGGTAGTGATTATAGCCTCACCTTTCGTTACCTCATATAATTTTTCAAGAACGTACGGACATGTCAGACGGCTTGTATCGTATTTCAAAGGATATTTTTCCTTGAGCTCTTCGACATGCTTTGTCCATTCGGGATGCGAATGTTTTTCCAGTTTCGAATTGAGTACGGAAAGAACCTCCTTGACGTCACCTATAACACTTGCTGTTGTCTTGATGTTCTTGTTGATCTCTGCCGGATCTATATCAATATGAAGAACCTTTGCCTTTGATGCGAACTTGCCCGCGTTACCTATGACACGATCGGAGAATCTTGCACCAATCGCAACAAGAAGGTCGCATTCGCTCACGCCGAGGTTTGATGCTTTTGTTCCGTGCATACCGATCATTCCTGTATACAGCGGATCGTTTCCGTCAAATCCTCCTTTGCCCATGAGCGTATCGCAAACGGGGGCATCGATCTTATGTGCAAATTCGGCGAGCTCTTTTGATGCACCGGAGATTACCACTCCTCCGCCTGCATATATATAAGGCTTCTTGGCCTTTTCAATAAGTTTGACCGCGGTCTCGATATCCTTATCGGTATATCTTTTGGGAACCTCGATCACTACAGGTTCTTTCTTCTTCGTAAACTTACACTTTGCAGCGGTAACATCCTTCGTTATATCAACAAGTACGGGACCGGGACGTCCGGATCTTGCGATCGCAAATGCCTTGCGGATCGTATCCGCGAGAACGTTCACATCCTTTACGATATAACCGTGCTTTGTAATAGGCATCGTAACACCGGCAATATCAACTTCCTGGAAAGTATCTTTGCCAAGAAGCGGCAGATTGACATTTGCGGTTATAGCGACAAGCGGTACCGAATCCATGTACGCCGTTGCGATACCCGTTACCAGATTCGTGGCTCCGGGGCCGCTTGTAGCCATACATACTCCGACCTTACCCGTTGCTCTTGCATATCCGTCCGCAGCATGTGCCGCACCCTGCTCATGGCTCGTCAATACGTGCCTGATCTTGTCACTGTATTTGTAAAGCTCATCATAGATATTGAGAATCGTACCTCCCGGATACCCGAAAACGGTATCCACTCCCTGCTCAAGGAGACACTCCATTACAATCTGTGAACCGGTTAATTCCATAATCTACTCCTTCATCACCTATTATTGAAAATCCGTACGAAGTACCGCGCCCTTGTCACCGCTTGTGACAAGTTTCTCATATCTTGCAAGATAACCGCTCGTTACCTTAGGCTCACGCGGCTGCCATTTTTTACGGCGCTCCTGCATTTCATCATCAGACACCTTGACGTTAAGAGATACGTTCGGAATATCAACACAAATGATATCACCTTCTTCGATAAGTGCAATAGGACCTCCTACCGCAGCCTCGGGAGATACATGCCCTATCGATGCTCCCCGGCTCGCGCCGGAAAATCTTCCGTCGGTGATAAGAGCCACGCTCTCACCAAGTCCCATTCCCGCTATCGCTGATGTGGGATTGAGCATCTCTCTCATTCCGGGACCGCCCTTCGGGCCTTCGTATCTGATAACCACAACATCTCCCGCAACGATCTTCCCGCCCTTGATCGCGGAGATCGCATCTTCCTCACAGTCAAATACACGTGCGGGACCCTCATGTTTAAGCATTGAATCCGCGACTGCGGATCTCTTTACAACCGAACCGTCGGGAGCGATGTTACCCGTAAGAACGGCAAGTCCTCCAGTCTTGGAATACGGATTGTCCATTGTCCTGATGACTTCGGGATTCTTATTGACACATCCGCTTACATTCTCTCCGAGTGTCTTACCCGTAACCGTCATACAATTCGTATTGAGAAGTCCGACATCGGCTAGCTGTTTCATTACCGCATGAACACCGCCGGCCTCATTAAGATCTTCCATATATGTAGGACCTGCGGGAGCAAGATGGCAGAGGTTCGGAGTCTTCTCCGATATCTCGTTTGCCATTGTTATATCAAAATCAAATCCGATCTCATGTGCGATAGCGGGGATATGAAGCATCGAATTTGTTGAACATCCGAGTGCCATATCGACCGTAAGTGCGTTTATGATAGATTCCTTCGTTATGATGTCTCTGGGACAGATATTCTTTCTATAGAGTTCCATGACTGCCATACCGGCATGCTTTGCAAGAGCCAGTCTTTCGGAATAAACCGCAGGGATCGTTCCGTTTCCGGCAAGTCCCATTCCGAGAGCTTCGGTCAGACAGTTCATCGAGTTGGCGGTATACATACCCGAACATGAACCGCATGTCGGGCAAACCTTCCTCTCAAATTCGCAAACATCCTCATCCGTCATCTTTCCGGCAGCCTGAGCTCCGACGGCTTCGAACATTGATGAAAGGCTCCTCTTCTTACCCATAACATGACCTGCGAGCATCGGGCCTCCCGAAACGAAAACGGTGGGAACGTTTATCCTTGCCGCAGCCATAAGAAGTCCGGGAACGTTCTTATCGCAGTTGGGTACCATGACAAGTGCATCGAACTGATGGGCAAGCGCCATACATTCGGTCGAGTCAGCTATAAGATCACGGGTCACAAGAGAATATTTCATTCCGATATGTCCCATGGCGATACCGTCACATACAGCTATCGCAGGAAATACCACAGGTGTTCCTCCGGCCATCGCGACACCCATCTTGACGGCATTAACTATCTTATCGATATTCATATGTCCCGGTACTATCTCGTTATACGAACTGACAATACCTACAAGGGGACGATCCATTTCCTCTTCGGTAAATCCGAGTGCATGGAACAAAGATCTGTGTGGTGCCTGTGCACTACCCTTTTTTACAGCGTCACTGCGCATATGTTTTTCCCTCCTGTTAAAACAAAGGATGCCCCTGCGGACATCCTTCAAATGCGTTCAATGATATAAAGATCATTCTCCGGCCGCAGCGTCCTCAGGTTTCTCAACCTGCGTAATGGCAGTTTTCTGCATCGGTATTCGGCAGTTCTTGTTGTTTCCGAACTCGACAATAACGGTGTCGTCCGTAACATCAATGACAACTCCGTAAAATCCGCTCGTTGTGAGCACCGAATCACCTGCAGCCATGGTGGAAAGAAGCGCTTCCATTCTCTTCTGTTCCTTCTTCTGCGGTTTGATCATAAGGAAATAGATCGCAATACCGAATATCGCGATATAACCTACCATCATAAGAATGCTTCCGTATCCGCCGCCTGCGGCAGCGTCGCTAAGTAAGATCGAATTCATCTATCTTCCTCCGTAATTCAATGGATATGTGCTTTTCCTATCATACACAACTGACACGTATGTTTCAAGGAAAAAATGATGCTATTGTAAGACCGATTCCGTTTTGCGTTTTTTGTACTCTTGAAAACACCCGTTATCAAGGGCATTTCGTATCTCTTCCATCATCTTGTTGTAGAAATACAGATTATGCATGACGCACAATCTCATTCCGAGCATCTCTTTGGCCTTCAGCAGATGCCTGATGTATGCCCTCGAATACTTTCTGCATGCAGGGCACTGACATCCCTCCTCTATCGGTCTGTCATCCAGCTCATATTGAGCGTTCATAAGCCTGACGGTTCCGTTGTTCGTGTACAGATGACCGTGCCGTCCGTTTCTTGACGGGTATACACAGTCAAAGAAATCAACGCCTCTTTCGACCCCTTCGAGGATATCCTTCGGGGTTCCGACTCCCATCAGATAAGTTGGTTTGTCCTTGGGAAGGTGCGGAACGACTTCGTCGAGAATGTTATACATCACTTCGTTCGGCTCTCCGACGGCAAGTCCTCCTATCGAGTATCCCGGAAGGTCGAGTTC
>JAILRJ010000055.1:0-4661 GCA_024698285.1 Lachnospiraceae bacterium
AGAAGAAACTATGAGTAAATCCAATGACAGAAACGTGATCATAATCAGGACAAGCATTATTGGGATAATCGCCAATGTGCTCCTTGCGGCGTTTAAGGCTGTTATCGGACTTACGGCCAATTCCATAGCTATTGTCATGGATGCCGTAAATAACATCTCCGATGCCGCAAGTTCCGTCATTACGATCATCGGAACAAAGCTTGCCGGCAGGGAACCCGACAGAAAGCATCCGTTCGGATATGGCAGGATAGAATACTTAAGTGCCATGATTATTTCACTGCTTGTTCTTTACGCCGGGATCACGGCTTTTGTTGAATCGGTCAAAATGATTATCAATCCGGAAACACCCGATTACAGCGTTGTTTCTCTTGTTATTGTAGGAGTGGCCGTACTTGTTAAGATCGTTCTCGGAATAAACGTAAAGAAGGTCGGAAATTCCGTAAACTCTGATTCGCTTGTAAATTCCGGCGATGATGCGGTTCTTGACTCGGTGATCTCCGCGACAACGCTTGCAGCGGCGGCAGTTTATCTGATCTTTAACATTTCGCTCGAAGCGTGGCTCGGCGCGGTTATTGCCATAGTGATAATCAAGGCCGGTTTCGATATGCTGAAAGATACCCTGTCAAAGATTCTCGGTGAGCGTGTTGACGCACAGCTTGCCCGCGATATAAAAGAGACCGTATCGGGCTTTGATGAGGTGAACGGAGTTTATGATCTTGTCATGCATAATTACGGCCCGGATTCTTATAACGGTTCGCTCCATATTGAAGTGCCGGACACGATATCGGCTGATGCTTTGGATAAATTACTCAGAAAGATACAGGTTAAGGTCTATCAGGAGCACAAGGTGATCCTTACGGCCATTGGCGTATATTCGTATAACACTCATGATCCTTCTGCGGTTGCCGCAAGAGAAAAGGTTACAAAGCTTGTCGCAAGTGTTCCGAACGTGATCCAGATGCACGGGTTTTATATCGATCAGGAGGAAAAGACGATCCGTTTTGATATCGTAGTCAGCTTTGATGCAAAGGACAGATCCGAAGTGTACCGCGAAGTGTGTGAGAAGGTGCAAAAGGAGTACCCCGATCATACACTTCAGATCGCGATGGACACGGACTTTAGCGAGGAGTCGAAATGACGCTTCGGGAAATAAAAGAAAACGAATACGACCTGCTGCGTGATTTTCTGTACGAAGCGATCTTCATTCCGGAAGGTGTACAACCGCCCGCAAGGGACATTATCGAACAGCCGGAACTGAAGCTGTATTATGAGGATTTCGGAACCGGTAAAGCTGATCACTGCATTGTCGCTGATGACGACGGAAGAGTTGTCGGTGCGGCCTGGACACGCATCATGAACGATTACGGTCACGTGGACGATGACACGCCGTCTTTTGCAATATCTCTGTATAAGGAGTACCGCGGGAAAGGCATCGGTACGGAACTTATGAGACAAATGCAAAAACTCCTGAAAGAGAAAGGCTTTAAAGAGGCATCCTTGGCGGTACAGAAGGCCAATTACGCCGTTAAGATGTATGAAAAGGTCGGCTTTAAAACCGTAGATGAAAACGCGGAAGAATACATCATGGTATGTGAGCTTTAAGAGCTGCCGCGGATATGATTCGTATGAAGAATGATGTAACGGAGAAGAACCGTATATTTTACGAAAATCACGTAGCCCCGATGATACGCGGGCGATTTTCGGAATATGAAAGCCGTATAGCCGTTGGCATAGCCGGGGAGGGCAGTGACTGCTTCGGCTTTGACGATGAGATATCAAGGGATCATGATTTCGGCACAGGTGTCTGCATATGGCTTACAGACGAAGATATGACGGTGTTTGGAAAGGAACTGTCCGAAGCTTACGATGATCTTGTTTCTGAAAAGGAACGGTCATATTATACCGACAGGCTGAAAGAGCGCCGTGGTGTAATGACGGTTCATGATTTTTACTCAAACATCCTGCGGATCGACTGCAACACAAAGGACTGCGTGATGAGCGAAGATGAGTGGCAAAAGCTCGATCATTCGTGCCTTGCAACCGCGGTTAACGGAGAAGTGTTTTATGACGGTCCGGGTGAGTTTACCGCATTCAGAAAACTTCTCAAAGGATACTATCCGGACAGGGTGTGGCGCATCCGCATCGCGGAAAAGATGCATGAATACTCGGCCAACCTCCAGGTCAACTATCAAAGATGTATGACAAGAGGGGATACGGTGGCCGCTGAGATGTGCAGGATACAGGGAATGACGGCCGCGATGGAGCTGTTTTTCCTTATGAAACGGGAATATATGCCGTTTTACAAATGGGCATTCAGAGCGCTGACAGAGCTTGACGAGACGGGAGAGTTCAGGTCCCGTATAGAAGAACTTGCAAACCTACACAGCGACAGGAATTCATGGGAAGGCACGAAGTACCATCCGAACCGGCCGAACCTTAAGGACAGGGTTGTGGGGCTGTCCGAGGATATAGGATACGACCTTTCGGAAATGCTCAAAGAGCACGGCCTGATAATCAGGATCAATCCGTATCTTGAGGCGGATGTAAACACTGTACTCGGAGGATAAATGAGACTTTTTCTTGCAATCGTTCCGGACAACAGAATAAAGGACGAGCTGTGCATGGTACAGAAGCGTCTTCAGATTCAGGGAGTGAAAGGAAACTTCACTACCCGCGAGAATATGCATCTGACACTCGCATTCATCGGAGAATACAATGATCCCGGGTATGTGTCGGAGGTTCTTTCACATATCGATTATGAGCCGGTAAGACTTGTGATCGACGGATTCGGATCCTTCGGGGATCTGTTCTGGATAGGCATAAAAGAAGACAAGGGACTTCTGACGAACGTAAAGCGTATCAGAAGAGCGCTTGCCGATAACTCAATACCGTTTGACAAGAAGAAGTTCACACCTCATATGACTATTGCAAGGAAGATTCAATACGACAAAAGCTTTCCTACAGATGCGCCGTTTCCGGCTGCGATGGATGTGGAGTGCATATCTCTTATGCGTTCGGATCGCGGGAAAAGCGGTATGATATACACCGTCGTTGATGAGTATGAAATAGATTGACTATCCGCCAAGTGGAATGGAGCATACGGGGATCGAACCCTCAAGTTCCCAAGTACGCTCCGCATTGTTTTGCTTGTTTTGGGGCGGTGCAGGTTAGTTCCTGCGCCTGATGTCGACCTTGCCCACGAAACGAAAGAATATCTCGAGTCTTTTCCCTTTCGCTCTCCGATTGTCGTCTTTTTTATGAACGAGAATGCGGTCGATAAGTTCATGGGAGATCGCGGTCGTCATCGTTGTTATATTGGCATGTTTCTCAACAAGATCCGCAAACTGACGAATTTCATCATCTGATGTCCTGCGGGTAAGAAGAGATGCGTTAAGCTTCGGGATTTTTTCCTTCAACCTTGAAAGCTCTTTATCGTAGTTATCTGAGAGCTTGGAATACATATCTTCGGTTATCTTCCCAAAAACACGGTCTTCGTACAGGCTGCGTGTCAGAATGTTGATTTCTTCGACTCTTGCAGTGATCTTATCAAGTTCTTTGCGCGTCTTTGCATTTGCCCGTTCGAGTTCATTATCCGCATCGCGTATCAGTCTATCAATAAAGGACTTCTTATCAGGCTTAACCTTAGATGTAATGAGTTTAAACTCTCTAAGCACGATATCGTTGATCTCTTCAACCGTGATGTAATGAGCAGAGCAGCCTCTTCTATAGGGTCTCAGCCTCGAACGTCCGCAAGAGTAATACCCATTAGTCTGTCTCCCGGGTCTTGCGGCGAAGTACATTACAAAGCCGCAGTCTGCACAATAGCAGATTCCCTTGTAGATATTGTCATCAGGTGTGAAACGTATCGTCTTGTGGGTAGTTTTGTTAAGATCCTGAACCCTATTAAACTGATCTTCGTCAATCAGCGGTTCATGGTTGTTCATACACTTGATCCACTGTTCCTCGGGAATTCTTACCGTTTTCTTGTCTTTGAATGAACGGTGAGCCGTCATTCCAAAGTAGAGATGTCCGATGTAGGTGACATTTGACAGGATATCGCTCACGGTCTTTGGACACCACTCATAAGGGTTTTCGCATTTCTCGTTAACGTGGTAACTACCATCATTTTCAAGAATATATGCGGTAGGCTTCGGGACTTGTTTTTCCCTAAGAATGATAGATATCGCGTATGAACTTTTTCCCTCCGCAGCCAGATCAAACATCATTTTGACTGTGGGAGCCGTGTTCCTGTCCGGTATGAGATGATTGCGGTTGTCAGGGTCACGCATGTATCCGTACGGAGGAGTACCGTTAACAAATTCTCCGCGTTTGGCACGGATACGTGCTGAGGACTTGATCTTGCGTGATATGTCTTTCGCGTACATCTCATTTAACAGGTTCTTGAACGGCGCAAATTCGTTCTCACCGTTTGCAGTGTCAACTCCATCGTTGATAGCGATGAATCTTACATCATGCACCGGGAAGAATATCTCGGAATAATACCCTGTCTGAAGATATTCCCTTCCCAGCCTTGACAGATCCTTGACTACAACCGTACTGATTGTATTGTGTTCAACCATCTCGATCATACGGGAAAAATCAGGCCTGTTGAAGTTTGTACCGGAATACCCGTCGTCAACAAAGAACTCGCAATGGTCAAA